>CAJXII010000169.1 GCA_913054415.1 uncultured Arcobacter sp. | reverse complement strand
TAATTATAGAGTAATTTGGCTTGTTGTCTAATTGGGTATGGATTTATTAGGGTTACTCAATAATAGCTGGAACAATAAAATAGTTATCTTCTACTTTTGGAGCATGTTTCATTATATCATCACATAGCTCTTTTTTATGAGTTGATTCATCTTCTCTTAGTCTTGTTCCACCAGCAATAGTAGTAAAAGTAGCTTCTACATGGCTTACATCTACCTCATTTAGATTTTCAACAAAACTTACAATATCAGCTAATTCTGATTTTAAATTTTCTTTTTTATCATCTGCTATTTGTAGTGATGAAAGTTTTGCTAATCTATCTATTAGTGCATCATCTATTTTCATTATTTTCCCTTTGAGTATAAAAGTTTTTTTTGAATTGTATCCAATTATTGTTTAAAATTGCTTCTCTTGCTTTTCTCATAAGATCTAAGTAGTAGTGTAGATTATGTATAGAAGCCAATCTGAAATATGTCATCTCCCCACTTCTTAGAAGATGGTTTATGTAAGCTCTTGAATAGTTTTTACAAGTATAACAATCACATTTGTCATCTATGGGATTATGATCATTTTTAAATCTTGCTCCTTTGATATTGATACGACCAAATGTGGTAAAAAGTGTCCCGTTTCTAGCATTTCTTGTAGGCATCACACAATCAAACATATCTACCCCACGATCTATATTTTCTATCAAATCTTCAGGAGTTCCTACACCCATTAGGTATCTTGGTTTATGAGTTGGCATAAACTGTGTAGTATATTCTACTGTTTCATACATTTGTTGATTTAATTCACCAACACTAAGCCCACCTATGGCAAAACCATCATAATCATCCAAAGCACAAAGCTCAGTAGCAGAGATTTTTCTTAAATCTTTATCTATTCCACCTTGAATAATTGCAAAAATATTTTGATCTAAACCTATACCTTTTGCTTTTTGTTCTTTGTGATAATTGATCGCTTCTTTTGCCCATTGGGTAGTTCTATGTATAGATAACTCTATCCTTTGTTTTGTATTTGGCAAAGCTACCAAATCATCCAATATCATCATAATATCACTATTTAGATCATATTGAATATCTAAAACGCTTCGTGGGGTAAAATAGTGTTTACTTCCGTCAATATGGGATCTAAACATTATCCCATTTTCATCTTGAAGGCTATTTTTTTTATCCATTTTTCCCAAACTAAAAGCTTGAAATCCACCACTATCTGTTAGGAAATTATTAGGAAATTTACTAAAATTATGCAACCCTTTAAACTCTTTGATAAGTTTATTGCCTGGTCTTAGATATAGATGATAAGTATTGCCTAAAATGATTTGAGCACCTAAATTTAACATATCATTATGATCTAAAGCTTTTACAACACCTTGAGTTCCTACTGGCATAAATACAGGAGTTTGCACAGTTCCGTGTGCCATTTGTAAAGTGGTAGCTCTTGCATTGCCACTTGTAGCATCTATTTTAAACTGCACTAATTTTCCTCTTTTATAAAAGGTTGTCCTGGCTCCCAATCTATATAAACAGAATCTTTTACTTCAAAGTAGGGTGATTTTACAAATACAGATTTAAAATCTTTATCGCTTTCGTTTCTAAATAGATGAGCTTCCCCTGGTTCACATTGCAAATAATCACCCTCTTTTATCACAACTTTTTGTCCATCTACATAAACAGCACACTCACCTTGCAATACATAAAAAGATTCCTCTTGTTTGATATGTTTATGGCAAGGATGTGATTCGCCTGGTGTTATTACAACTATACCAAAATCAACTTTTGGTCCATCTTGTGTAAGATATTTTGGTCCATGAGTTTGAAATCTGTATTGATGCTGGTTTTCATTTGTTAGTTTCATATTGTTCCTATTGATGTTACTATTAATTACTAATTAAAATTTAAAAATGAATTATATCATATTAAATATTTTCTTTATATAAGATATGTTAGCCCAAATAAATCCATAATATAAAATCTACCATCCAATTCTAAAAAAGTATCATTT
>CAJXII010000168.1 GCA_913054415.1 uncultured Arcobacter sp. | reverse complement strand
CGGCTTTAACGATATATTTGGCAAATGCCGTTGGTAAAAATGGTAAAGTAATTACATATGAAAAAAGAGCAGATGCGGCAAAAATAGCAAGAACAAATTTAGAAATTGTAGGAGCAGTGAAAAAAAACCAAAAAATAATTGAAGAAATAAGAAAAGAAATTGATCAACTTAAAAAAAAAGAAACTGTTGGATTGTGAGTAGAAAAATAGTTTTTTGAATAATTTGTTGATATGGCAAAAGTTGTTTTTTTATAAAATACTCTATTACTTTTATATCGACTTGTAGTAATACTTCTAACATCTCGTTTGAAAACCATATAGCTCTGTTTTCATCTATAATTTTTAAGAAATTTTTATTTGGTTTAAAAGTTTGTTCTGTATTTTTTAGGTTTTTAATCTTCGTGATAGTAAAAGTTTTTAGCTTATCATTCTGGCTAGCTACTAAATACCAAATACCAGCAGTATTTACTAATCTATAAGGCTCCACTATTCTATTTTTGTCATTGTAAGTATATGATAATTTTTGGTGTAAGATAATAGCAGTATTTAAAAGGTTAAATTCCTCTTTTTTATTTTCTAAATTTTCATGCTCATACCCTTTGATTAGATATGTGCTATTTAGCTTACTATTTAATAAATCTACTATAAAATCATCATCTAAGCTAGGGTAAAGATTTTTGATGCCACTTAAAGCTGCAAAGTTTTTAATATCTTTAAAGCTAAGTTTGCCTAAACAATACTCTTCTATACGGATATACCCATCTTTTTTTATAAGTGGAAGATATGAAAATCTCTCATTAATATCTCTTTGTATTGTTCGTTTTGATACATTATTACTCCACCAATAAATTAAATCAATTATAAGGAAAAATATGCTAAACTATTTTTATGAAGATAGAAAGAAATGATGCAAGAAAAGTAGATCAAAAGACACTGCAGTTTTTACGCAATCGTACAATAAAACTAAGAGAGGCAGGTCATTCAAATAAAGAGGTAGCTGCGATCTTAGGAGTAGCAGTTGAAACAACATCTCGTTGGTATAGTAGTTATAAAAAAAGTGGAAAGAAAGCTATAAAAGTTAAGAAAGTTGGTCGCCCTAAAAACACAGGTAAAACACTTACAAATGAACAAGAGCAAAAAATAATCCGCCAACTCATAGATACAACACCCCAACAACTTAAATTCAAATTTGCACTCTGGACAAGAGAAGCAGTAAAACAACTTATAAAACATGAACTTGGTATTGAAATGCCAATCTCAACAGTAGGACACTATCTAAAGAGATGGCAATTCACAAGTAAAAAGCCAATCAAACGAGCATATGAGCGAAAAGATGAAAATACCAAAAAGTGGCTCAATGAGGAGTATCCAAAGATAAAAAAACAGGCTAAAAAGGAAGATGCTCTTATATGGTGGGCAGATGAGACAGCTTGTGTATCATTACCTTCAAATTTAAAAGGTTATGCTCCAATAGGGAGTAAAAACAAACCTATTCTTACTCATCCTGCCAAAAAGTTTAAAATCAATATGATCAGTGCTATTACAAACACAGGTAAAACAATGTTTTCTCTGTATGATGAAAGTATCAATGTTGATAGATTTATAGAGTTCTTGCAAAAGGTTATCGACTCATCAGATAAAAAAGTCTATATGATTGTAGATAATCTAAGAGTACATCATGCAAAACTGGTTACAGCATGGGTAGAAGAGCATAAGGATAAAATAGCACTTTTTTATCTTCCACCATACTCACCAGAGTTTAATCCTGATGAGTATCTCAATCAGGATTATAAAAGAAACGCTAATAAAAATAACATCCCTTTTACACAAGTACAACTCAGAAACAATACTGAAAAATATATGACTGAACTTTCACAAAATGAAGAAAAAGTAGCTAACTTTTTCAAGCATCCAAGCATCGCTTATGCTGCTTGATTATTGAGTTTATTTTTTGGGGGAGTAATAACATATGCTGGAGTATCATTATGGAACTAAATGATAGTATTATACAATTGTGT
>CAJXII010000167.1 GCA_913054415.1 uncultured Arcobacter sp. | reverse complement strand
CTTAATCAGGACGGGAATTATAATAGGATATTACTTAAATGACGCTTAATGTTGAGGATTTTTTTTATTTATTTTATCTGGATCAAATTCACAACACATTCCTACTGTTTTTTGGGGATATTTAATATATTGATAACCTTGATAAATTGTATATATCCCAAATAATATCACACTTAATGCAGAAATTTTAATCATAGTATTTCTAAAACCACCCATTTTAAACAATCCAACAAAGAATCCAAGACTAAAAAGTGCAGGTATTGTGCTGATCCCAAATATCAACATAACCATAGCACCCCAAAAAGCACTACCTGTTGAAGCAGCTGTTACTGCAAAAAAATAAACTAATCCACAAGGTAATAATCCATTTAACATACCCAAAATAAAAAAACTGCCAAGTGTTTGCTTATGTATTAAACTTTTAAAAGCTTTTGAATACCAACCCTGTTTTGAGATAGAGTGTTCAACTAATGTTAAAAATTTTATCTTACCAGATAGAGACAAACCTGTTAAAATCATAATTAATCCAGCGAATATCAACATTGAACCATTTGTATTATTTGATAGAAGTGCTACACCACCGATATATCCAAATAACAATCCTAAAATAGTATATGTAAAAATTCTTCCCAAAGAATACAATATATGAGCTGTTGCTTGTCTTTTTTTGCTATCTGTTTCTTTTATTTTTGTGCTACTATATGCAATAATAATACCACCACACATACCAATACAATGTCCAAATGAACCAAAAAAAGCTATTGCAATAATTGATAATATATTAATTGTATCCATTTGCTTTACCCTTTATTGATGGTGTAATAATATCTTTTTTCTTATCAATGGATTGGTTAAATTTTCACCCCTTAACATCAATAAAAACATAGTATCAAAATCTATAAATTTAGGCTGTTTTTTATAATAAGCTCCAAATCCATAATCCATAGGAGTTATATCATCTCTACTATACCAAGCTGTATGTGCGTCTATATATTTATGAACATCTTTTGCATATACCCATAATTTTGCTGTATCTTTAAGTTTTTTACCTTGTAGCCAATGTGCCATCCCACCAATATCGTGAAAAAACCAAGTTCTACCATCTTTTGCTACTATTTCAGCTGAATATGTAATGTCATCTATTACCATACCGCAATCACTATCTTGAAATTTACCTAAAACAATAGGTATAACTTTTTGTTTAGTATTTCCTGTTTTAATAACCATCATATTTTGAGATTTAGATAATGAAATAAAAATTATCATAACAATAAATATAATCACCCCAGCAGTTAGAACTGTCACAAGATTTTTTTTCATAAAAATACTCCATTTTTAATATAATAACTTATCACAAAATATGAACATAAAGCTACGAATATTGTGCTAAAAATCATAGTATATTTATAAAATATATCTGTTTTTTCAGATATCATCCATTTTAACATCCAAGATATGATCCCAAAAAATACACTAAAAAATAAACTTATCCAAATAAAATATCCAACATAATGATACTCTTTTTGTAGCATACAAAACGGGCAATGGTGGGTTGGCAACTCATATATATATGTTCCAAAAAAATAAACTACACTATAATATGATATAAATAGAAATAAAAAACTTGCCATAAAACCTAAAAAAGCATTTTTGATAATACTAGATATGATTATCAAAACATATAAAAGATAGAAAATCATCACTATTGATTTAATATCTAATCCTAACAATAATCCATCTGAGGTTGAAAACACAACACTACAACACAAAGTTGGTTTTAACAATGATATATTCATAAAATATTTAATATCTAAATAATACTCAAAACATATTAGTAAAAATACTACAATAATAGACTTCGGAAGTACAAAAAAGTTAATAGTTGATAATATACCTTTAAAACTAAGAAAAAATTTTAAAGGCAAGAAAAAAAGTTATATGTTAGAAAAAACTCAATTTATAGTTACTCCAAAAGATTTGTTTGAACGATTAAAGAATAGGACAACAATACAGCATAAAAAAAAATATGATTTTTTTATTTCT
>CAJXII010000166.1 GCA_913054415.1 uncultured Arcobacter sp. | reverse complement strand
ATTTTTTCCATATGTTATTATACTATATTTCAGATTAATTATTGGTGGAGTAATAACACCTGGATCAAATATCATTATTTATAAACAAGGTAAGCATAATGGAGTTGCTTATGATCTAAATTTAGAGGCAAAAGTAGATGCCAATGGTAATCTAACTATTATTTCACCTATGACAACATTACAAAATAAAAATCTATCACCTGAACAAATTGTATCAATCTTAAGCGATGCGGGATTGTCTGGATTATCTCAATCAGAGATTTTATTAGATCCTATGAAAGGTTTAAGTGGTAAGACAAATATTACTGATGATGAGTTAAAAAAATTACAAGCATCTCTTGCAGTATATGGTATATTAAAAATTATAGATGGGTCTACTACTTTAAAATCATTAAGTCCAACCCAACTTGCTAATAGCCAAGAGTTAAAGCAAATTGCAACACAAATGGTAGGTGCTATAAAAAACTCACTAAATTCAACACTACTATCAACTATCAAAACTAATTTAGGACAATATTCAACTTATATCCCTGATGTTACTACAGATGTGATTATTAAGACTGCTGTAACACTTATGGATAGAATAGTAAGTGCAGGATATGATAAATGTAATCAAACAGATGGTAATATTACTTTAGCACTTCAAGAAGCACAAAATGTAGCAACTACAGTGCTTGATTCAAATTATACATTAAAAATTGGAGAGTATTACTATGGTATGGAAAATAAAAATAAATTATCATCTGTAGTGTCATATTTACCTTCTAATATTGTTCAAGGGATACAAAATACTACAGGTATTTTAAAAATTGATAAAAACAATAATCTTATCACTAAAGATGAAGCTGAGGTTATTAATTTATATGGATTGGTAAACTTAAATGCACAAGATTTAGGAGATGGAACAATCACTATAGAAGCAATAGATAGTTTAATAACACATATAGCAATTACAAATGAGCAAAATCAAACTAGCAAATATGAGTTTAACAACAATTTTGTTGATATTGATCCTAATAATATCTCTAATGGAAAAAATAAATTATCTATGATATATGAAAATGGTTTGGAAAAATATATCTATATCTATAAAGGTATTTATAATAGCAAAGAGGATAATAATAGCATAGATGGTAATACAAACTATTTTTTTAGCAATATAAAAGCAGATGGCAATGAAGCTAAAGATATGTTTGTATCTGTTGAAAATTATAATGATATTAATACAACTTTAGATGATAGATGGATCACTATATTACCAGATAGCAATGGTAGTATTGCAATTTTAAATCTAAATGGTTCAGGTGGGTATAGAATAGATGGAGCACCATTATACGAACAATATATTGTAGCCAATGATAATTTTGATAATGGTGGGCAAGATATCAATACAACAAGTCAGATATATGTAAGAAAATTTAATAGTTCAAATCTAATTAGTGGAACACTAAAAAAGCTTGATGCAAATGGTGAAGTGCCATTTAGTAGTAGTGATGCTTCAAGTAACAATATCTGGATACATGCACACTATACAAATACAAATGCTACATATTCATCAGTTTGTAATGGAACTGAATGTAATAGTAGTATAACTTCAAGTGGTTCAGTTTTTGTAGGGGCACAAGATATGCATATAGAAAATGCAAAATTACAAGATAGTGCTTCTTATGATTTTGCACATGGAAATTATACAATTGGTCACTTAGCAAATAGCACAGGATATAAATTGCTTGTGTTTTGGCAAAGTGCTGGGATTACTCTTTCTCTTGATGAAAATACAACTTCTGGCAATGATATAGTTTTATCAGCTTTAACAAAAGATATCAATGGAACAATAAATGATGATAATACGACTGTTCGAATTGCTAGAAAAGTAATGTTTTCAGGACAACCAAATATTATATATTCAAATAGTGTAGATAAAAATAGTTCAAATAATTTTAGTATAAATTATAGTTACGATACATCCAAAACAACAACTTATATCTTATGGGGAACAAGTAGCAATCTTACTTTACCAACAGATTGTAATACTACTACGATGTGTAAAGAG
>CAJXII010000165.1 GCA_913054415.1 uncultured Arcobacter sp. | reverse complement strand
ATCCCAAAAATATGGGTAAAGATGAGATTGAACAATACTTAACTCATCTTGCAACTAAACAAAATGTATCGCCAACTACACAGAATCAAGCTTTTAATGCAATTTTATTTATGTATAAAGAGGTGCTTGGTGTTGATACGACTTCTTGGAATATTCAAGCATATAGAGCAAAAGAAAGAAAACGAATACCAGTAGTTTTAAGTATAGATGAAGTGAAATGTGTGCTTACAAATATCACAGGAATCAATCACATCATCGTATCACTTTTGTATGGGTGTGGGCTAAGAGTAAAAGAGGCTTTAAGATTAAGGCTAAAAGATATAGATTTTGAGTATGATAATATTTATATTTATGATAGCAAATCACTCAAAGATAGAGCTGTCCCACTTCCACTTAAGATAAAATCTCAGCTAAAAGAGCAGGTTTTAAGGGTGCAAACTATCCATAAACAAGATTTACAAAATGGTTATGGGGCGGTATATATTCCTCATAATTTAGCCAAAAAATATCCAAATGCTTCAAAAGATATAAAATGGCAATACCTTTTTCTTGCGAAAAGTATATCTTTGGATAAAAGAGACGGGGTAAAAAGACGACATCATATACATGAGATTAATATAAATCGTGCTATTAAAAAAGCAGTTGAGCTTTGTGGAATATACAAAAGAGTTACATCTCATACTTTTAGGCACTCATATGCTACACATTTACTTCAAAATGGAACTGACATAAGAAGTATTCAAGAATTGCTTGGTCATAAGTCTATTGAAACCACTATGATATATACCCATGTAGTAAAAGAACTAAATAAAGATATTATCAAAAGTCCTCTTGATTTTTAAGATCAAATGGCAATAATAATTTATTACTACACTAAGAAAATAGAAGTTGGATAACAATAACAATATTTACACTTTGTGCCTTTTATTTTAGTGTAGCAAAAATTATTTTAATTTTGTTGTTATTGTTATCTGATCCATTTTGCATTTTGTTTCATTTTGTTTTGTGTTGTGCAGTATGCATTCCTGCTGAGGACGGAGGGAACAAGAGAAATGTTTCCTAGTGTGTATATTTTCCGCGATTGTATCTAAAAGTTGCTATCATAATGATAAGCCATAAATATCATGGTATGTCTTCATCGCATATCTATCTGTCATAGATGCTATATAATCAGCTATGACTCTGTGTCTATTTCTGCTATCTAACAACTCTTTTTGGCGATATGGCAGGTGATAAGATGATGGGGTCAGTCGCTACCTTAAAATCCCATAAAAAACATAACAATTCTACCAATCTAATCCTGTATTCTCTACCCTCTATACACCTCCTTTCTTGTTCCACCTTTCCCAAGGTGGAATGCATACCTAAGTAAAATTACAATACAATACTCAAATGGGAAGAACAAGATATAAAATATATGAACCAACACATCCACATTTTGTAACATGCACAGTATTGCATTGGATACCAATATTTACAAGACAACAAAGTGTCCAAATCCTAATAGATTGCATAAAGTTTTTACAAGATAAAGATACTCTCAAGGTATATGCTTATGTAATATTAGAAAATCATATGCACATGGTAGTTTCTAGTAATGATTTACACAAAACTATGCAATCATTTAAACATTTTACAGCAAAACAAATTCTTAATATGCTAAAAAAGAGAATGTCAAAACTATTTTAGATCAATTGTCTTTTTATAAAAAAGCAAATCATAAAGAGAAAACTTATCAAGTATGGGAAGAAGGGTATCAGCCAAAACTTATCCAAAATGATGATATGATGAAAATAAAAATAGATTATATTCATCAAAATCCTGTAAAAAGAGGATATGTAGATGAGGCAAAACATTGGAGATATAGCAGTGCTAGAGATTATGAAGGAGTAGATGGGTTACTTAAGATTGAAAAACTTTGGTAACTTTGACTTGTGTATGCATTCCACCTTGGGAAAGGTGGAACGAGCACAAAAAAAATTGGTTACATTGTGCTTCAAATGACAAATACACCTATTTTACAGTAGATGAAAAAAGAGGTAAAGAGGCAATGGATAGAGCCAAAGTTCTACCTG
>CAJXII010000164.1 GCA_913054415.1 uncultured Arcobacter sp. | reverse complement strand
TATATATATTATTATAAAATTACGAGAATTTATTAAAAAATAAAATTACATTGAAAATAAAATGTAAATAAAGGAAAATGATGGACGAAAGAGTATTTACTTTTCTTGGTAGCTTAGGTCATATGTTGGGTTATGATGCTCATGCACAAAATTGGTTGATTGGATCACATTTAGTTTTAACACTTGCGATTGTTTTATGTATAGCTAGAGCATCTGTTAAAAATATTCAGCTTGTGCCAACAGGTATGCAAAATCTAATGGAAACATATCTTCAAGGTGTAATATCTATGGGATCTGATAGTATGGGAGAGAAAAATGCTCGTATATTTATGCCGTTGATTGCAACTTTAGGATTGATTATTGTTGTAGCAAATCTTATGGGTGTTGTTCCAGGATTTGAATCAGTAACTGCTAATATCAATTTTACACTATCTTTAGCATTGATAGTTTTTGTATATTACAATTATATAGGTATTAAAGAGAATGGTTTTATCAATTATTTTGCACACTTTATGGGACCTGTAAAAGCATTGGCTCCATTGATGTTCCCTATTGAGATTATATCTCATATCTCAAGAATTATATCTTTATCATTTCGACTTTTTGGATCTGTAAAAGGTGATGATATGTTCTTATTGGTATTACTTATGTTAGTGCCTTGGATCGCTCCATTATCTGGATTTTTTATCCTTACTGCTTTTAGTTTCTTACAAGCATTTATTTTTATGATCTTAACTTATGTGTATATAGCTGGTTCAGTTATGATGGCAGAGGAAGAGCATTAAGAGATATATTGATATATATCTTTATTAAAAGGGCTTCAATTTTGAAGCTCTTTTTTATTTATATAAAGTAGATCTATTATGATTAAATATCTTATTACTGACCCAAAATATTATACAAATAATCCTGCAACTTTTACTCAAAAACTACAAACTGTTTTAGACTTGCAATATATTGATATGATATGTTTTAGAGATAAAGTAAGCACAAATTTTGAACAATTAGCAACTATTTTTAAAGATATTACAACTAAATATAATATAAAAAAAGTTTTAATCAACTCCAATATAGACTTAGCAGTAAAATTAGGCTTTAGTGGAGTTCATCTAACATCCTCTCAATTTCATAAGATAAAAGAGGCTAAAGATAAAAAACTTTTTGTGATAGTAAGTTGTCATAGTTTAGATGATATATTATTAGCTCAAACTCAAAAAGCCGATATGGTTACATATTCGCCAATTTTTCAAACTCCAAATAAAGGCAAACCAAAAGGTTGTGAAGATCTTGCAAATATAGTTTCAAAAGTAGATATTCCTATAATTGCTTTAGGTGGTATTATAGATTCAAAACAAATAGATAAAATAGAACAAACTAAAGCTTATGGATTTGCTTCAATAAGATATTTTTTAAGCTAATAGTGCAAAATGTGGTTGTGAAGCTACCACTTTAAGTATATCAGCACGAGATAACATACCTATTACTATACCATCATCTTTGGTAATTGGAATAGTGTTAAGATGATACTTTACCATCACTTGTGCTACTCTTCTTATATCTGATATTGGCTCAGCTGTGACAATATCATGAACAGCTATCTCATTTATAGATGTATGTTTGATATAGTGTGAGTCTTCTAAATTTTCTACCATAGCTTTTGCAATATTTGATATGGTTGCTAAACCTTTTATTTTACCATTTAAATCAACCATAGGGATCTGTTTTAAATCATTTTCATCTAAAATTTGCCAACATTTGTATATGGTGTCTGTAAAAAGTGTAGTGATTAGTTTATCCTCCATAATTTCATATACATGAAACACCTCCTCTTCAATATGAAGATTTGCCATTTTTTTATATTCATTAATAGCATCATTATCTATTAGTTGATCAAATTTTGATTTTTTATTTTTAGATTGTTTGGATTGTTGATTTTGTTTTTTGTTTAATCTATTTTTAATAGATGATATTAACTCTATATCATTGATATGGTAAGAATCATTGATAGGATTTATGGGAGTTTTAATCCCTTGGTCATCATACATATTAAACATAACACATTTTACATCATATTCCCTAATAAATCCATACCCAATTAGACAACAAGCCAAATTACTCTATAATT
>CAJXII010000163.1 GCA_913054415.1 uncultured Arcobacter sp. | reverse complement strand
CCAAAATGTGATGAAGAGCTACTTTTGAATGAAGATTAAATTTAAAACTTTAAATATAGGAGGTGATTTGCTTTTAATTATTACAGGTGGAAAAGAGCATATAGGTGCAATTACTCTTTGTGAAAATAATAAACTATCAACAATTGAAAAAGTTAATCATAAAGATAGTGTAATTAGCGATATGGTATCTAAAATGATTTATGATAAATTAAAAATCAATGTTATAGTAATTTGTGGTATTCACAAAGATAATGCGACAAAAAAAGATATAAAAAAGATAATCTATAAATCAAAAAAAATTACAAAACAATGGATTAAGGATAGAAAAAATGGATATAAACTTAAATCCTCAACAAGAAAAAATATTGAGAGATCATTATGAGAATCCTAAAAACAATAAAGTATTAAAAAATTATAACGCAAGAGGAATAGGAAGAAATCCTGATAATTGGGGACAAGTAGATATGTATTTACTAGTTGATAAAAATATGGTTTTATTAGATTTAGGCTATGAATATAAAGGTTGCCCAACTATTGCATTTACTGCTTCAATATTTACAGAAGAGCTAAAAGGTGTATCACTTGCAGATGCAAAATATACAGCACAAATGGAATTAGAGGAGATGAATACAAAAGAAAACTGTGATGATTGTATAAAGATGATATTTGTATCATTTTTATGTGCATGTGATAATTATTTTCAAAGATTAAATGAAAATATAAAAGAAGATTATATTCTCAAAATGATTGATACAACAGTATCATATACACAACAATCATGTAGTTAAAAATAAAGGAGAACAAAAAGATGACAAAAGAACAAAAACTAAAAAAATTACAAAGCAAAAGACAAAAATGTATAGTATATACTAGAGTTATGGGGTATCATAGACCAGTTGAAAGTTTTAATATAGGAAAAACAGGTGAGCATAGACAACGACTTCAATTTGTTGAATAAAAAAGTTGTTTATGATTTAACTGCTTTTAGCCACCTTGATTATCCAGATCATCTATCTTGTATCATCTGGATAGCAGGGTGTCCTTTGAGGTGTCAATATTGTTATAACAAAGATATTGTATTTGCAAAAAATGGTAAATATAGTTTTAATGATATTTTAGATTTTTTAGATACAAGAATAAATCTTTTAGATGGAGTTGTTTTAAGTGGTGGAGAGGCTACAAGTGTTGATCTGGTGCCATTTTGCAAAAAAGTTAAGCAAAAAGGTTTTAAAATAAAGCTTGATACAAGTGGAGTAAATTTTAAACAAATAAAACAATTAGTTGAGTTAGATTTAGTTGATTATATCGCACTTGATTATAAAGCTCCAAAATATAAATTTCAAACTATCACAAACTCTACAATATCTAAGTTTGAGATTTTTGAAGATACTTTAAAATATCTAATCAAAACTAACTTTAACTTTGAAGTTCGCACAACTATTCATACAGATTTATTAGATGAAGATGATATAAATTGTATTATAGATGATTTGGTTAATAAAAATTATACAGGCACTTTTTATTTACAAAATTATTTAGATACACCTACTACTATTGGTAATATTGTTAAACAAAATAGATTATTAACTTTAGATAAATTAAATAAGAAAAATGGTAAAATCAGGCTTAAATACAGAAATTTTTAAGGCAATAGATGCAACTAAGCTCAACCTCTAAATATGGCATAAAAATATTAGGTTTTATGGCACAAAATATAGATAATAAATACTCTTCAAAAACATTATCTAATCAATTAAATATACCTTATCAATATTTAGCTAAAATTATGACAAAATTAACAAAAAGTGGTTTAATCTCATCTACAAAGGGAAAATATGGAGGATTTAGTATTTCAAAATCTATCCAAAATATCAAACTTATAGATATTATTAGTGTATTTGATGATATTAATACTCAAGATTGTATTCTTACAAATGATAAATGCAATATTGAAGATTTATGTATAATGCATGAACAATGGCAAAAACCTAAATGTGCAGTTGATGATTTTTTTATCAATACTACTTTGCATAGTTTAGTTGAGAATAGCAAAATGGCTCAAGTATTTAATAGATAAATAACTATGAATTTTTGATTTTATTCTATCTAATTTTATTTATGTTTGA
>CAJXII010000162.1 GCA_913054415.1 uncultured Arcobacter sp. | reverse complement strand
AAACTCTGCCTTGTATATAAAGAACTACACTAAAGCTATGAACTTGTTCATTGTGCAGTGGTCTCTTTAACCAGCTTTTTAACAAAAAAAAAGTAAAATGCAAAAAATATCAATATTAAAAGGTTATTATAAATATGGTAAAAATTGTCAATCTAAAAAAAGCTTTTGGTTCAAGAGTTTTATTTCAAGATATAAATCTTACACTAGATTATGGTAAAAGGTATGGTTTAATTGGTGCAAATGGTGCAGGAAAAACTACTTTTTTAAAAATGCTTTGTGGTGAAGAGGATATAACTGAAGGTGAAGTTCAAATCGCTGGTGGTAAAAAAGTAGGGGTGCTAAGTCAAAATCAATTTGCTTATGAAAATTTTACACTTGCAGATACAGTTTTATATGGAAACAAAAGATTATATGATGCTATCAAAGAGAAAGAGAAACTATATTTAGAAGAATATACAGATGAGATAGGGGAGAGATTAGGGGAGCTAGAGATAATCTCTTGTGAAGAGGATCCAACTTATGAATATGATGTAAAAATAACTAAAATCCTTGAAGCTTTGGGTTTTCCAGCTTCACAACATAATGATCTTATGAGCACTATTACAGGTGGGGATAAATTTAAAGTTCTACTTGCTCAAGTGTTATTTCCTAAACCAGATATTTTATTTTTGGATGAGCCTACAAATAACTTAGATATGGCAACAATTAGTTGGCTTGAAAATCAATTGCAACATCATGACGGAACTATGGTAGTTATCTCTCACGATAGACACTTTTTAAATGCAGTATGCACCAATATTTTAGATGTAGATTTCAAAAAAATAAGGGAATTTACAGGAACTTATGATGATTGGTATATCGCTTCAACTGTTTTAGCAAAACAAGCAAATGCGCAAAGAGAAAAAAAGCTAAAAGAGAAAGCTGAATTAGAAGATTTTGTAAGAAGATTTAGTGCAAATGCTTCTAAAGCTAAACAAGCAACATCAAGACAAAAACAACTAGATAAATTAGATATTCAAGCTATTGAAGTAAGCTCAAGAAGAGATCCATCTATTGTATTTAAACAAGAAAAACCTATAAGCAAAGAGATATTAGAGGTAAAAAATATATCAAAATCTTATGATAATGAAGTTGTTTTAAAAGATATTAGTTTTATGATGGAAAAAGCTGATAAAATAGCATTAATTGGTCCAAATGGAGTAGGTAAAACTACACTTTGCGAGATATTAATGGATAATATTAAACCTGATACTGGAGAGGTAAAATGGGGTGCAACTGCACAAGTTAGTTATTTCCCTCAAAATACAACTGATATTATTACAGGTAATAGCACACTATACGATTGGCTAAGAGATTTTGATAGAGATGCAGATATATCAGAGATAAGAAACTGTTTAGGAAGAATGTTATTTAATGGTCAAGAGCAAGAAAAAAGTGTGCAAAACTGTAGTGGTGGTGAAAAACATAGAATGATGTTAAGTAAGATTATGCTTGAAAAAAGAAACTTTTTACTTTTAGATGAGCCTACAAATCACCTTGATCTTGAGGCAATTATTGCATTGGGAGAAGGGCTTAGAAACTATGAAGGAAATATCATTTGTGTATCTCATGATAGGGAACTATTAGATGCATTTGCAAATAGAATTATAGAGATACAAGATGATGGAACTATTATAGACTTTAGTGGTAGCTATGAAGAGTTTTTAGAATCAAAAGAAAATAATTAGGATATAAATATGACTAAAGGAACTTTTATATTATCAGTTTTATTTATAGGTTTTATGTATATTTATCGTGGAACTTTTGTAAAACTTTTTCGTTCAATTGGGATTGAGATAAAACAGATATATATTAGTTATTTTTTATTTGTAGTTTTAATGGTTGTTTTAGTATTTGGTATGCTTATAACTTCAACAGTTCATCAAGATTATTCAAATGTAACCCAAGGGATGGAGAAATTACAAAAACAAGATGAACGACCAAACCCTTGGTTTGATATAGATACTTATTGGTAAAATAATGTGAAAGATAAACTACTTATTGCTTATAATAAAAAGCAATGGATAGTTATCTTTTCTATATTTTGTATCATATTTTTTATCAATCTTTTTTTTCTTATTTCTGAAATTTGTTCATCAAATTCTTTTAAGGTTTTTCTAATAATTCTTGTTTTCGGGTCTGTAAAGCAAAATAACTTTGAGCAAAAGCTATTTGTTCTTTTCTCGGATCTC
>CAJXII010000161.1 GCA_913054415.1 uncultured Arcobacter sp. | reverse complement strand
AAGTTACCTATGGGTAGCTTGAAAAAATTATAGTCAAAATCTCAATTTTATTTTCTACTTCTATGAATTTTGTTCATTGTGCAGTGGTCTCTTAAATGATGCTTCTATTTTTATTTTAGCTTTCAAATGATATAATCAGTCAAATCACACACAAGGAATAAGCATGAGTAATTTTTATTATCCAAAAAAAGAGATGTTTAAAGATCCACAATTTAGTTCTATGGATGAGTATAGAGCAGTTGTTGAGGATTTTAATGAAGACTACGAAGGAACTTGGGCACAATTAGCCAATGCAAAAATAGATTGGTTTAAACCATTTACAAAAATCTTAAATGAAGATGAAGCACCATTTTATAAGTGGTTTGAAGATGGAGAATTAAATGTAGCTTATCAATGTATAGATAGACACTTAAAAGATAAGAAAAATAAAGCTGCAATTATTTTTGAAGGGGATAATGGTGATCAAGAGGTTATAACATATAGAGAATTAGCTTATAAAGTAAGTCAAACAGCAAATATGTTTAAAGATAATTTCAATATCAAAAAAGGTGATAGAGTAGTTATATATATGCCTATGATCCCACAAGCTGCAATAGTTATGTTAGCTTGTGCAAAAATTGGAGCTATCCATAGTGTAGTATTTGGTGGATTTTCTGCTGAAGCTTTAAGAGATAGAATTATAGATGCTAGTGCAAAGTTAGTTGTAACTGCAGATGGAGCTTTTAGAAAAGGTAAGCCTTATATGTTAAAACCTGTTGTAGATGAGGCTTTAAAAGTTGGTTGTGAATCTGTTCAAAAAGTTTGTGTAATTGAAAGAAACAATGAAGATATACATTGGGAACCAAATAGAGATTATAGTTATAATGAACTTATAAAATCTCAATCATCATTTTGCAAATCTGAACATATGAATGCCGAAGATCCTTTATTTTTACTTTATACAAGTGGAAGCACAGGTAAACCAAAAGGTGTTCAACACAGCAGTGCTGGATATATTTTATGGGCTCAACTTACTATGGAATGGGTATTTGATATCAAAGATAATGATACTTTTTGGTGCACCGCTGATGTTGGTTGGATCACTGGTCATACATATATAGTATATGGTCCATTAGCAGCAGGAGCAACTACAGTTATGTTTGAAGGTGTGCCAACTTTTCCTGATGCTGGAAGATGTTGGAAGATGGTAGAAGAGTATAGAATAAATCAATTTTACACAGCTCCAACAGCTATAAGATTGCTACATAAAATGGGAGCAAATGAACCTAAAAAATATGATTTAAGCTCTTTACGAATATTAGGAACTGTGGGAGAACCTATAGATCCACCTGCTTGGAAATGGTATTATGAAGTTGTTGGAAATTCAAATTGTTCTATAGTTGATACCTATTGGCAAACTGAAACTGGTGGGCATATGATATCTCCACTTCCAGCAGCAACTCCTATAAAACCAGCTTGTGCTACATTTGCACTACCAGGTATTGAAGCTAAGGTTATTGAAACAGATGGAACATTAACACCTACAGGAGAAAAAGGTTTTATGTGTATAACAAAACCGTGGCCTAGTATGATAAGAACTATTTGGAATGACCCTGAAAGATTTAAAAAATCTTATTTTGGGGATTGCAAAGTGAACGGCAAACCTGTTTATTTTACAGGTGATGGTGCTATGGTAGATGAAGATGGATATATCACAATCACAGGTCGAACTGATGATGTTATAAATGTATCAGGTCATAGAATGGGAACTGCTGAAGTTGAAGCTGCTATTAAAAAACATGATAATGTAGCAGCAGTTGCAGTTGTAGGCAAACCTCACGATATAAAAGGGGAAGGTATTTTTGCTTATGTTGTATTAAAAAGTGATGATGGCATAGCAGATGAATTAGAGATAATCAAAGAGATAAATACAATGATCAAAACAGAAATAGGAGCTATTGCCCTTTGTGATGATGTAGCATTTGTGCCAGATCTTCCAAAAACAAGAAGTGGTAAAATTATGAGAAGGATTTTAAGAAGTATCGCTAAAAATGAACCTATTACACAAGATATATCTACACTAGAAGATCCAACAATAGTGGCAAAAATAGAAGCAATTATAAATAGCTAGGTAGTTAAATCCACCAATAACTCTTAATCAAGTTCAAAGTATATTTTGGTTATAATATCTATAAAAAAGAGGATGTTATGGCAAATAAATTTAGAGAAAAATTAGCAGAAAAAAGAAGTAAAAAAGGTTA
>CAJXII010000160.1 GCA_913054415.1 uncultured Arcobacter sp. | reverse complement strand
ACACTAAAGGATGTGACTGCTAAATTGCTTGGTTTTAGGTGCGAAAGTTAAGTTACTTTAATATAATTTTGATATAATTTATAATCTTACTTTTAACATAGAGGGGTTTCATTATGATTCGAGGACTTTACACAGCAGCAGCTGGTATGAATGCACAACAACATCAAATTGATGTTACATCAAATAATATTGCCAATGTCAATACAAATGCTTTTAAAAAAGATAGAGCTGAATTTCAAGATTTGATGTATGAGTCATTAAATTTTACAGCTGGTTCTACATCTGCAAATACATCTAACCCAACAGGGATTGATGTGGGATTAGGAGTTAGAATATCTGGTATTCAAAAAGATTTTTTACAAGGAAGTTTAAAACAAACTGGTAATCCTTTAGATGTTGCTATTGAAGGAAATGGTTTTTTTGAAATTACTTTACCAAATGGAGATTCTGCATATACTAGAGATGGATCTTTTAAAGTTGATTCTGAAGGTAATTTAGTAGATGGGCAAGGATATCCATTGGCTCAAGGAATTACACTAGAAGCTGGAGCTACAGATATATCTATTTCACAAAATGGTTTAATATCTTATAATCTAAATGGAACTACAAATGAAGTTGGTCCTATTCAACTATTTAATTTTATGAATCCTGCTGGATTAAAACCAAAAGGGGATAATCTATTTACTGCTACTTCTGTATCTGGTGATCCTGTAGAGATTGATAATGCCAATGTATCGTTAAGACAAGGTATGGTTGAGACTTCAAATGTTCAGCTTGTAAATGAGATGGTTGATCTTATTACTGAACAAAGAGCTTATGAAGCAAATTCAAAAGCAATTACCACAACAGATTCAATGCTTGGAATTGTAAATCAACTTAAAAGGTAGTGATTATATTTAAATGGATTTAGAAGAACTAAAACGAATTAGAAAAGCGAATATTATTGCCCACAAAAAAAAGAAACAAGCTTATTATCGTAAGAAAAAACTTGCTCAAAGTGCAGATAAAATATTAAATATTTCAAAATCAATAGATTATGAAAATGAGCTTTTTAGTGGTAACTTTGTAAATAAGATTAAAGAGATTGCTAAGAAACAAAAATTATATGTTGATAATCGTCAAGAGATCATACACCTAAAAATAAAAGAATACAGAGAGAAAAAACAACAATACTACAAAGAGCATAAAAAAGAGAGACTCGAATATGACAAAGAATATAGAGATAAAAAAAGAGAAGCTCTTAGAGAATATAGAAGAAAATATTATGCTAAAAATAGAGAGAAAATTTTAGCAAGACAAAAAGAAGCTAGAAAAAAACAACAAACAAGGGATCAAATAGATGTCATCTGATATATCAAATCTAATCACTGAAGGGTTATGCAACACCCTAGAGAGTTTGTTAGCAAAAAAATCTGAACTAAAAGAGATTAAACAAGCTATTGCTGATGATATATCCGGAGAATTTATAAAAGTTAAAGCTGATTTTACTTTTGAACAACTTACTACAACATTTTTATTTGTTATCCCTGCATTAAGTGGATCTAAAATCTTAAATCTTATGATGGGAGATGATGGTGAAGTATTAGATAAAGTAAATGATGATATTTTAGATGGTATTAATGAAGTTGTATCTAATATTTGTGGTGGCCTTACTACTGCTATAAATGGCTCAAATTATGAAGATCTCTCAGGTGCAAAATTTTCACTTGATAATAATTCTATTGCTCAAAGTGATGAGATAGCACAACTACCTAATCTATATAGATTTACTGTTACTCAAGATGATTATGAGCTTATTGCTTTTATATCTTTTAAAGATAACTTTATAGCACATATTGAAGAGATCATTCAAAAAGGACATATAGAGATTGAACCTGAACAAGAGGAAGAATCTGAACCACAAGAGGAATCAACTCAAAAGCAAGAAGGAACTGAAAAGGAAAACTCAACCAATGAAGAGGAGAAATCAACTCCAGAAGAAGATAAATCTAAAGAAGAGATCAAAGATGAAGAACAAACCTCTAAAGATGATAAAGTAGAAGATAAGCAAACAGATGAACAAGCTGATACTCAGGATGAAAAACCGTCTAAATTTGCAAAATTTAAACCTATATTATCAAAACTAAAATTTCCTAAAAAAACTGATGATATGGATGAGGATGAATTAAAACAACTCAAAATCAAAAAAGTTATTTATATATTAGTTATATTACTATTAATATCTATTATTACAATAGCTACATTA
>CAJXII010000159.1 GCA_913054415.1 uncultured Arcobacter sp. | reverse complement strand
GATACTTTTTTAGAATTGGATGGTAGATTTTATATTATGGATTTATTTGGGTAAAGTCAAGAAAAGTTATAATATAATTTTATATTAGACTAGGCAAAGGAGGGTAAATTATGAGGATCAATACAAATGTAAGTTCATTAACTGCTATAGAAGCTTCAACCAACAATGAAAAGCTATCAGCTTCATCATTAGAAAAGTTAAGCACAGGATTTAGGATCAACAAAGCAAGTGATGATGCAAGTGGTATGGCCATAGCGGATAAGCTTAGAACTCAAGCTAGCACTATTAGTCAAGGAATTAACAATGCAAATAGTGCAAATACTATGATACAAATAGCAGATAAAGCTATGGGTGAACAGTCAAATATCCTAGATATAGTGCATAGTAAACTTTTACAAGCATCTACTAGCACCACAAGTGATGATGGAAGACAGGCTATTGCAAAAGATATTCATGCACTTTTGACACAATTAGATAATATAGCTACATCCACAAACTACAATGGTGTAACACTACTTCAAAGATCAAGTGATTCGACAGAAGCAGCAACATCACTTACTTTTCAAGTGGGAGATAAAGATACAGATGTGATAAAAACAGCGGGAAATATTCAGTCAAATACTGCCGGATTAGGTAATGTTGATATTACAACAAATTTAAAGAGACTATTAAATGACACTGATGGGGATGGATCATCTTTAACACAGGATAAAGCTTTAACTTATATTGATACAGTAAATCTAGCAATCACTGATCTTAATACTATGCGGTCAAATTTTGGTGCTACACAAAACCAAATAGAATCAGCTACAAGAAATATGTTAACATCACATACCAATATAAAAGCAGCAGAATCTATCATAAGAGATATAGATTATTCGCAAGAAAGTGCTAATTTTAGTAAATACAATATCATAGGTCAAGCATCTACTTATGCCCAATCACAAGCAAATGCTATACCTAAAAATGTATTACAGTTTTTACAATAAAACTATCTAACCTACCCTAAAACCCAAAGTGATAAAACTCTTTGGGTTCCTTTGCTTCAAAAACATAATCAAATATTTTTGTAATCTTTGAGTGTAATAAAACTCTTTGAACTTGTGGTATAGTTTTACCATATTGACCATCACCAATAATTGGATAACCGATATATTGTAAATGGACTCTTATTTGATGAGTTCTCCCATTTTCTATAACAACTTTGATTTTACTTTTATTTCCCTCTACTAGATTTGGATAGATTTTGGTAATAGCAGGTTTTCCATTTTTTTTATCTATTTTACTTCGTGCTGTTTTACCTTTGATAGTAGCAATAGGTAGATCAATAATTTGCTCATCTATTAATTTACCCTCTACAATAGCTACATACTCTTTATAAACTCTATTTTTTCTAAACTCTTCTATAGCTTTTTGTCTAAACTCCTCATTTTTAGCAAACATCATCACACCACTTGTCTCTTTATCTAATCTATTTAATAATATATATTCTTCAAATTTGTCTGCTATTTCTTGAGCATTTAAAAATGCAGGTTTATCTACAACAAATATATTATCATCTTGGAAAATAACTTTTGCTTGTGCTATTTGTTTGATCTTAAAAACCACTTGATCTGAAATCTCTCCACGTGCTAAGATAAGTTTTTTGCCATTGATAGTTACCAAACCTTTGTCTATTAACTCTTTTGCTTTTTTATTTGATATATTTTCTTGAATTGCCAATAACTTATATGCTTTATCTTTAGCCATAATATTTTCCTTGATTGTTGTGTTTGTTTTGTATAGTATATAAAAAAAGCCTTGTTTAAATAGTCAAAAACTATTCAAACAAGGCTTAAATGGTACTCCCAGCACGATTCGAACGTGCGACCTACGCCTTAGAAGGGCGTTGCTCTATCCAGCTGAGCTATGGAAGCATCTTAAAAACTTACTCTTTTAATTTTAAGTGGTAGAATTATACTTAACTATCACTTAATAAAGCCTTAAAGTAATAATAATTATAAATTTATCTCTATTTTAATTTTAAAGTTTTTTCTATCTTTCGTTTTTCTGGTCCATTATAATTTGGATCAATCACTTTTTTCCTTATTTTAATCTGATCTTTACCTTCAAATGATTTTCCTTGTGCATCTTGAACAATTTTTTGTGCTATATCACTTGCTTGTTGAGCTACTATATTAGTTTCTGAAGCTATTTTACTATTTTGTGCTGATGTTGTATTTAATACTTTTATCCCTAATAAATCCATACCCAATTAGACAACAAGCCAAATTACTCTATAA
>CAJXII010000158.1 GCA_913054415.1 uncultured Arcobacter sp. | reverse complement strand
TAATTATAGAGTAATTTGGCTTGTTGTCTAATTGGGTATGGATTTATTAGGGAACCAAAAACTTTGCCACTTCCGTATTGTTATTGTCTTTAGCACTATCTATAGCTGTTAATCCAAAATCATTTTTAGATAATTTTGCACCACTATTAGCCAATAATTTTACCATATCAATATCTCCATACAAAGCGGCACTATGCAAAAGAGTATGATTGTATTTATATTCGGCATTTATATTTGCACCATTTTTTATTAGAAATTTTGTAGCACAGATATTATTATCTAATACTGCTTTTTGTATCAACTTTTTATATTGGTTATTTTTTGTTGCATTGATTGATATTATAGAAACCAACCCCAAGAACAATAATATTGTTATTGTTCTTGAAATTTTATAGTTTGATTGTAAACTTATCATTTTTTAAGTTTTTCTTTTGCTGCATTTGCCACATCTATATCTTTATCTTGTGTAAGTTTTTTTATGATATTTTTTGGAATATCCTTACTCCATCTATTAACAAGCTCAAATCTTACTATTGGGTCATTATGGTTGCTTAAAAATTTAGCCAATTTACAAATATTACACTTAGTCAAATCATTAAGACTTGAAGCTATTGCCATACAATGTGTTGGATTACCTAAAGCTATTATATTTTTTATCTGTTTTGGTGTTAGTTTATTTGCAACTTTTTGATTTTTTACAAGAAATCCAATTATACCATGCCTTTTATCTGCTAAGAGAATTTTAATTGTCTTTTTATTGATATTTTCTTTTTTAGCTATTTGTTCTCTTACCATACAGCTACTATTTAAAGCTAGTTTTTCAAATACTTTTGTATTTTCTTTAGTATCTGGCATATATCTTACTATATCTTCTAAAAGTTCATGTCCTACTTTTACATCGATACCATCTATTGTTAAATTTACTTTTGTTGTTTGTGTTGTCATTTTGAAACCCCTTTTTTTAATTTGTAGTGAAATTATATAGGAGTGCTATGACAACTTTATGTCTGGTTAAGTAGTTTTTTAATTTATTTGCTTAATACTATTTACAACCATATCAACAACATACTGCATTTTTATAAAATCGATAGTTTCATAAGTGTCATTTTTTGTATGATAATTTGGATTTCTAAAATGTGCCGTATCTGTTATCATAACTGCTTTAAATCCCATTTGCCAATAATTTAGATGATCAGATGCTGTGATATGTGATATAGCTTGTGGCAAAACAAGATTTACTGTTTTTATATCTTCTGAATGAAACTGCAAATCATTTAGAAAATCTTGAGAGTTTTCATCACTAACATTAGCAATAAAATTCCCAACAGTAGGATATATCATCTTCATCTGCTCCATAGGATAGTTTTGTGAGTTTGGTTCATCTGTAAAATACCCTATCATCTCATAATTTATCATACCTATTACAGATATATTGTTATCTTTTAGATATTTTGCATGTACAAAACTTCCCATTTGTTGCGATCCAAAATATGGTGGTTCTTCCAATGTAAAGGCAACAAAATCAATTCTAAAATTTAGTTTTGTAGCTGTAAGTTTAAGTTGTTTTGCTGTTTGGATTATCCCTGCTATTGCACTTGCATTGTCATCGGCACCTTGAAAATCACCACATACATCATAATGCCCACCAACTATTAATCTTTTTGTATAGTTTGGATTTAGTGTTGCTATGACATTTTTATAAATTTTATTAGCGACTTGAAACTCTTGAAATTTTACTACTAAGCCTATCTCTTCAAATCTTGATTTTATATAGTTTGCTACATTATTTAATGAATCTATATTTTTATGATTTCTTGGTGGTTGTATTTGAGTTAAGTATTTTAGTGTATTTTTCATTGTTATATTTCCATTTATTAGATTATAACTAAAATTTATAGTCTAAATTTCTTTTGTTCATCTATAGAAATCTCTGACCAAAAACTTAGTTTTTTATTTATTATATTTATCCCAAATTTATCAATTAAAGAATATAAAATATTAGATACTCTTATGTCAAAACCATACAAATACAAAGAGTAGCAAGTATTATCATCTCTGTTGTGTTTATTTAAATATATTTTTAATATAGGATTGTAGCTTTCATAAGCTTCATCTTCATATACATTTACAACAGATTTGATATTAAAATCACTATTTTTACTATTTTTTAAATGACTTATAGTATTTAAATATCTTTTATGTAAATCTTGCTCTATTTTTTCAAAAATATGATCTTTGCTTTTTATTTTTAATAATAATTTATCTTTATAGTCTTGATATATTTTATAAAATATTTCTTTTGTAATATTACTCCACCAATAATTAATCTGAAATATAGTATAATAACATATGGAAAAAAT
>CAJXII010000157.1 GCA_913054415.1 uncultured Arcobacter sp. | reverse complement strand
ATTTTTACAGATTTCTTTAAACTTTACTACATGGTTTCAAAGATTATATCCGCAGCAATTGTTTATATGTGGAATTTTGGAGCAAGAAAATATATTTTATATAAAAAAATATATAAATATAGAGTATCAAAAGATAAAATTGAGATAGAAACTTATTTTAAAGAATTTATCAAATAAAGGGGAAAAGATGGAAAAATCATATTTAGAATCAAATCCAAATCAAGAGGGATTTTTTGGAAAATATGGTGGTAGTTTTATACCACCACAACTTGAAGGTGCTTTTAAAGAGATCAATGAAGCTTATGATAAACTTTCTAAATCATTTGATTTTTTAAATGAATTAAAAAATATTAGAAAACATTATCAAGGCAGACCAACACCTATATCTTATGCAAAAAATCTAAGTGAGTATTGTGGTGGTGGTCAAATATATTTAAAAAGAGAAGATCTAAATCATACAGGAGCTCATAAGTTAAATCATTGTATGGCAGAAGCTTTACTTGCAAAATATTTAGGTAAAAAGAAAATTATGGCTGAAACAGGAGCAGGACAGCATGGAGTTGCACTTGCTACTGCTGCCGCTTATTTTGGACTAGAATGTGAGATCCACATGGGAGAAGTAGATATACAAAAGGAATATCCAAATGTTGTAAGGATGAAGATACTTGGAGCTAAAGTTGTTCCAGCTACTCATGGACTTAAAACTTTAAAAGAAGCAGTTGATAGTTGTTTTGAAGCTTACATATCTCAAAGTGATACTGCACTTTATGCCATAGGATCAGTAGTAGGTCCACATCCATTTCCAAAAATGGTAAGAGATTTTCAATCAATCGTAGGATATGAAGCAAAAGAGCAATTTTTTGAGATGACTCATAAACTACCTGATAATTGTATAGCTTGTGTAGGTGGTGGAAGCAATGCTATGGGACTTTTCTCTGCTTTTATAGATGATCCTGTCAAACTTCATGCTGTTGAGCCTTTAGGAGTTGGAACAAAATTAGGTGAACATGCTGCAACTTTAACCTTTGGAGAAGAGGGTATTATGCACGGATTTAACTCTATAATGTTAAAAGATGAAAATGGAGAACCAGCTCCTGTATATTCTGTAGGAAGTGGGATAGATTATCCATCTGTTGGACCAGAACATGCACATCTTAGTCAAATAGGTAGAACAATAGTAGGAACTTGTGATGATGAAGAAGCTATAGATGCTTTTTATAAATTATCTCAATTAGAAGGGATTATACCAGCTCTTGAATCAGCTCATGCAGTAGCCTATGCTATGAAATATGCAAAAGAACATCCAAAAGAATCTATTTTAGTAAATCTAAGTGGTCGTGGAGATAAAGATATAGACTTTGTCGTAGAAAAATATCCTATTCCACAAAAAGAACAGTAAGAGGACAATATGAATAATTTACAAAATAAAACAGCATTGATCACAGGTGCAACATCTGGCATAGGTAAAGCAACAGCGATAGCCTTAGCAAAAATGAATGTTAATCTAATTCTTACAGGAAGAAGAAAAGATAGGCTAAAAGAGTTAAAAAAAGAGCTTTTATCAAACTATGATATAAAAATCAATATCTTTACTCTTGATGTAACAAATCAAGAGGAAGTTCAGAAAAAAATATCGCACTCTACTATCAAACAAAATATCGATATACTGCTTAATAATGCTGGTTTAGCATTAGGTATGGGTAAAATAGATGAAGGTGATATAGCAGATTGGGAGGGTATGATAGATACAAATATCAAAGGACTTTTGTATATTAGTCGTGTAGTTATACCTCATATGAGAGAAAACAACAAAGGGCATATTATTAACTTAGGTTCTATTGCTGGTGAGATGACATATCCTGGTGGTAATGTATATTGTGCAACTAAACATGCTGTTCATGCTTTAAGCGAATCTATGAATATAGACCTTGTAGGAACAAATATAAGGGTATCTACTATTGCTCCAGGTGCAGTTGAGACTGAATTTTCAAATGTTAGATTTCACGGAGATGAACAAAAAGCCAATAAAGTATATGAAGGTTATACCCCACTTAGTGCTGATGATATTGCCGATTTGATAGTATATATTTTAAATGCTCCAGATCATGTTAATATCCAATATGCCAAAATTATGCCAACAGCACAAAGAAATCCTTATACTTTACATAGAGATTAATTAACTAAACAAAAACTAACATCAAGGGATACTATTGTTCCTTTTGTTGGTGTAGATTGTATATTGATTTTGATTTTATTTTTATCACAAAACTCTTTGACAATATTTAATCCAAGTCCTATACCATCATTACTATTATCTTGCTGATAATATTTATCAAAAACTTTAAATAAATTTTTTGAATCTATACCACAACCACTATCTATAATATTTAAAATATTATCTTTAAAATCTATCTTTACATAACCATTTGGTTTATTGTATTTGATACTATTTGATATAAGA
>CAJXII010000156.1 GCA_913054415.1 uncultured Arcobacter sp. | reverse complement strand
TCAAATTGTAACATTTTTGAACTTTTACCTGCCCATTTTAGCAGTTCGCTTGACACTATCAAACTTAAAAAAATAAATTAATATATAAATATTTTTAAAAATACAATAACTACCAAAAGTATTTATTAGGGTAGCTAAATTAAAATATTTAGCTTTCTTTCAGCCCGCTTCGCATAGCTTCAACCAAGCCATCATCGGCTTTTATACCTGTAAAAAGTTCAAATGCCAAGACACCTTGATATAAAAGCATATCTTCACCGTCTTTGTATTTGATATTGTAGCTATTAGCTAGTTGTCCAAATGGTGTTTTTTTGCCATAGATACAATCAAAAGCATAAGTTGTATTTTCTATCAATGGTTTTAAAAACTCTAGTGGAGCAGGGTAGTTATCATCTTTTAGTCCAGCACTTGTAGAGTTGATAATCAAATCATATTTTAATACAATCCCACCAGCACTATATAATAATCTCATATCATCCCAATCATAAAACTTACACTTTAAATTGGTAAAAAACTCTTGATTATTTTTACTTCTATTGAGTATAGTTATATCTATATTTTTATCTTTTAGTGCAACGGCTATAGCTTTTGCTGTTCCACCAGCTCCCAAAAGAAGCACATTTTTTATATCTCTAAACTCTTCTATAGCTTTTAAGAAACCAGGTGCATCTGTATTGTAGGCTTTGACTTTATCATCAGATTTGATAAATGTATTTACTGCTCCTATTTTATTGGCTAATCCGATTATTTCATCAGCTTGATTATAAGCATACTCTTTAAAAGGAACAGTTATATTTGCACCTTGAATATGATTAGATATAAAATGCTCTTTTAAAGTATTGCCATCTTCAAGAAGAGTTTTATCATATATTGCATCAAAGTTGATATGTTTAAAACCAGCATTGTGCATTTGTGGAGATTTGCTGTGTTGGATTGGGTTTCCGTAGATTGTAAATTTCATTTTATTGCCTATTTGATATATTTTTAAAATAATAATAGTATAATATTGTAGATTTAGATTTGATTAAATGAGGAGAGTATGATGGCAAAATCAAAAGAGCATAGTTTTGATATATCAGCAAAGTTGGATATGCAAGAGATGAAAAACGCAGTTATTCAAGCCCAAAAAGAGGTAGATAATAGATATGATTTTAAAGGTATCTCAAAAGAGATCGATCTTAATATTGGTGCTAAAGTTTTAATTCTTACAAGTGCAAGTGATAATAAAATAGATGCAATGAAAGATATACTTATATCTAAGATGAACAAAAGAGGGGTATCTATAAACTCACTTGAGGAGTTAAAAAGTGAAGATAGTAGTGGTGGAAATAGAAAATTTACTTATAAAATAGTTGATACTATTGAAAAAGATGAAGCAAAAACTATTCAGTCAGAGATAAAATCTTTAAAACTAAAAGTAACCGCAGTCAATCAAGGTGATGAGATAAGAGTTAGTGGAAAAAATCTTGATGATCTACAAAAGGTTATCAAACATTTAAAATCTTTGGAGCTAAAAGCACCACTTGTATTTGATAATTTTAGATAAAGAATATTATAGATTTATGTATAGATTTAAAGTATTGATATGTGATGAGTATCTATATTACAACTATCAAAGTTTGTTTCCTACATACAATGTAGATATTGCACTCAATAGTGAAGATATTTTAGATCTAACTTATGAAAATAGTTATGATTTATATATTGTCAATTTCGCTTTTTTTACAACAATTATGGAACTAAAAGAGTTTCAAGATACTACACCGACAATCTTTATAGATGAGTATTATGATATTTATCATCTTAAAAAAGCTTTTCAGTATGGGGATGAATATATCATAAAACCTTTGATGATAGATGACTTTAAAATAAGAGTTGATTATTTTTATAGAAAAATCAAAAAATTAAATAGCAATCAAAATGTGATAAGGTATAAAGATTTTTACTATTATAAAAATAGCAAACTTTTATATCTAAAAAATCAGAAAATAAAACTATCTCCCAATGAAACTACCATAGTAGAACTGCTATTATTTAATATAAACAAACCTATTTCTAAAGATCAGATGTTTGAAGCTATAGATAGCTATAGTGATGGAACTTTGAGAGTTTATATCTCCAAAATCAAAAAAATAGGCCTAAGCTTAGAATACAATCGTTCGACATTAAGTTATATATTAACAAATCATTAACAAACTTTTTATAAGCTTCCATTATTAAAACATAAGGGAGCAAAAATGCAAGTTTTAAATCAATTACTTATAGATGAAAATAATATAGCTTTTCATCCAAGTTTGGGAAATAGTTATCAATTAAATCCAATAGGTTCACAAATAGTTAATCTGATCAAACAATACAAGACAACTGATGAGATTATAGATCAAATTAGTTCAACTTACGATATCTCAAAAGAGGAATTATTTATAGATTTAAGTGATTTTATCACTAAACTTAAAGTTTATGGTATAATGTCCCCCTTTGTCAAGACCAATATCAGATTTCTTTTTATTCCACCTCT
>CAJXII010000155.1 GCA_913054415.1 uncultured Arcobacter sp. | reverse complement strand
AATTATAGAGTAATTTGGCTTGTTGTCTAATTGGGTATGGATTTATTAGGGATAAAATTAGAATATAAATTATAAAATATATCTAGCTGTATCTTCATTTTCCACTAAAGTATCTAGTTTTTCATGAACCAACTCTTTAGTAACTACTACTGTTTCACCAGCTTTTTCATCAGCTTCAAAGCTAATATCTTCAATCACCTTTTCAATAACAGTATGCAATCTTCTAGCACCTATATCTTCTGTTTTTTCATTTGCATTAACACTTAGTTTTGCAAAAGCTTTTATAGCTTCATCATCAAATTTTAATGTAACACCTTCAACACCAAGCATAGCTTCGTATTGTCTTAAAAGTGAATTTTTTGTATTTGTTAATATTTGATATAGATCCTCTTCTTTTAAAGGATTTAACTCTACTCTAAGTGGAAATCTTCCTTGAAGCTCTGGTATTAAATCACTAGGTTTACTTACATGAAATGCACCAGCTGCTATAAATAAAATATGATCAGTTTTGATCTGCCCTATTTTGGTATTTACATTACTACCTTCAACAATAGGTAATAGATCTCTTTGCACACCCTCTTTACTTGGATCTTGATTATTGTTTTTACTTGTAGCTATTTTATCTATCTCATCAAGAAAAATTATACCACCATTTTCACATCTTTTGACCGCTTCTAATTTAATCGCATCTTTATCAAGCAAATCTTCACTAGCTTCTGATCTAAGTATTTGTTTGGCAACTTTTATAGTTACCTCTTTTTTGATTGTCTCTTTATTCATCTTTCCAAACATACTATTAAGGCTATCACTTACAGCACTCATATCCATAGGTAAGTTGGTATCTACTATTTCTATATGTGTTTTTTTAGGTAATTCTAGTGTGATTTTTTTATCATCCATACTACCATCTAAAACTTTCTCTTCCATCATATTGTATGTTTTGATAAAACTATCTTTTGCTTGATCTGTAGCAGTATCTGGCAATGGTGGCACCAATATATCCATAATTTTTCTTATAACTTCAGCATCTATATCTTTTTGGATTTTTTGTTCAAACTCTTTAGTCACTAGATTAACAGCTTCATAGGCTAAATCTTTTACCATAGACTCTACTTCTCTTCCAACATATCCAACTTCAGTATATTTACTAGCTTCAACTTTTACAAATGGTAGATCCATCATCTTAGCCATTCTTCTTGCTATCTCAGTTTTTCCAACACCGGTGCTACCTATCATAAGTATATTTTTTGGCATAATATCCTCTTGAAGCTCAGCACTTAGTTGCATCCTTCTATATCTATTTCTTAATGCTAATGCAATAGTTTTTTTTGCCTCTTTTTGCCCTATAATATAATCATCTAAATATTTTACTATCTCTTTTGGTGTCATATTCATATAAATTAATCCTTTTGTTACTATTTATTTAGTTCTAATATTTTAATATTTTGATTTGTATAGATACACAGTTCACCTGCAATCTTCAAAGACTCTTTAACCAGTTCTGTTGGTTCTAGTTTGGAATGTTTTTTTAATGCTCTTGCTGCACTAATAGCAAAATTTCCACCACTTCCAATAGAGGCCAAACAACCATCTTCTGGTTCTACTACATCACCTGTTCCACTTAAAATAAATATATTTTTCTCATCTAAAACTAACATCATAGCTTCTAATTTTCGTAAAGTTCTATCTTTTCTCCACTCTTTAGAAAAATTAACTACAGATTTTAATAGATCGCCTTTAGTATTTTCAAGATGATTTTCAAACATATCAAAAAGATTGAAAGCATCAGCAGTGCTTCCTGCAAATCCTGCTAAAACTTTATCATTATATAAAGTTCTTATTTTTGTAGCATTATTTTTTAAAACAGTATCTCCAAATGTTACTTGTCCATCTCCACCAATTACTGCTTTACCATCTTCACTTTTATAAGCTAATATTGTTGTAGCATGAAACATTATTTATCCTCTATCACATCTATTACAGCAGTAGCATGGATACCATGACTTAATTTACAATCAACATTAAAAATACCAATAGACTTAATTTTAGTATCTAAATTTACCTGTTTTTTATCTATAGGTATATCAAATTTGTTTAACTCTTGTGCTATCTCTTTGTTTGTAACACTACCTATTAGATGTCCATTTGCTCCAACTTTATGTTTGATAGTAAATTTAGAAGATTCTATTTTTTGTTTTAAATCATTTGCCAAAGCTATCTCATTTGCCTCTTTTTGTTTTAGTTCCTCTTGCTCTTTAGCCCAAGCTTCTAAAACTTCAGTAGTTGCATGTTTTGCAAAACCTTTTCCAATTAAAAAGTTTTTACCATAGCCATCTTTGACCTCTTTTACTTCCCCTGCTTTACCTAAGCTTTTTACATCTTTTATTAATAATACTTTCAAATCAACTCCTTGATAATTAAAATCTGACAATTATATCTAAAATTTTATAATAGCAAATAAAACTAGCTTATAATCATAAAAAATAATAAAATATTAATCTTAACTTTCGCACCAAATATTTACAAGAAATATCTCTAAATCACCACATTTA
>CAJXII010000154.1 GCA_913054415.1 uncultured Arcobacter sp. | reverse complement strand
TATTTTAACAAAGAATATTTAAATATTCTTTGTATGAATTAGTGTAGCCAGATCATAAGTTATGAGGAACGATTTAAAATACAAGAACATGTCCAGATGACATTGATAATGTTGGAAAAACTACCATTTCCTGAAAATTTAAAAAATGTGCCACTATTTGCTGGAGCTCATCATGAGACATTAATAGGGACAGGTTATCCAAGACAATTAACTATTGATGATATGCCTATAGCTTCAAGAATTATGGCAATAGCAGATGTATTTGAAGCATTGACTGCTTCAGATAGACCATATAAAGAGCCTAAAACCTTATCTCAATCTGTTAAGATTTTATCTTTTATGGTAAAAGATCAGCATTTAGATCCTGATATTTTTAAACTATTTTTAAGTAGTGGTGTTTATAAAGAGTATGCAAATAAGTTTTTAAAACCAGAACAAATAGATGAAATAGATATACAACAATATTTATAATGCAAATGACAAAAGAACAAAAATTGATTCAAGAGTTTGAAAAATATATTCAATCAAACGATATAGAATCAATCTACAATCATTTGCCAAGATTTTTAAAAACATATCAAAAACTTTCTCGACGAATGGATAGAATCTTAAATCAAACAGATAAGCAACAACTTGATATGTTAAAACTAAAAGAGAAAGTTGAAGATAGAAACAATAAAATAAATTTATTATTAAATAGTATTGGTCAAGGATTTTTATCATTTGATCAAGATATGAAAATAGAATCTGAATATTCAAAAGAAGCCTATATATTACTTAATCAAGATATCTATAATAAAAATATTGTTCAAATCTTATATCCTGATGATAAAGAGAAACAAGAGTTTGTCGAGCAAACACTAAAAAATATTTTAGGGCAAGATTTTGCAAAACAAGAGATTTTATTATCTTTGTTGGATAATGAATTTTTTATAAACAATAAATATCTAAATGTAGAATACAAAGTATTGGATGATAAACATTTTATGATGATTATTACTGATATTACAGAAACAAAACAGATGGCAAAAAAAGTTCAACAAGAGCAACAAATTCTAAAAATGGCCGTTAATGTTGTAACATCAACAGATCAGTTTTTAGAGATAAAAGATGATTTTACTACTTTGTGCAATAAAATTGATGATTTTAAAACATTAGATACAATTAAATCTTTACAAAGAGAGATACACACTTTTAAAGGCTTATTTGCACAAAAAGATTTAGTTTTTATAGTTGAAAAGTTACATGATTTTGAATCATATATTCAAAAAAGTATCAAAAACAATAAAATAGAGCTGTATATTATAGAGCTAACTTCCAATGAAATATTATCTTGGTTAGATCAAGATATAGAGATTTTAAAAGATATTTTAGGTGAAGATTTTTTTACACATGGTAATTATATGTCTATTAAAAAAGATAGGTTATCAAAACTTTATGATGATGTTGCCACATATATAAAAACAAAAAATGAAACCATGTTAGATACTATACAAACTGAAGTTCAACAATTACAATATCATTGTATTGATATATATTTTAATCCATATAAAACTATGATAGTTGAATTAGCAAATAGATTAGATAAACTTATTAATCCTCCAGTATTTGATATTCAAGAGATATATTTAAGTGATAAGTATAAAGTATTTTTCAACTCTTTAGTGCATATTTTTAGAAATGGCATAGATCATGGTATAGAAGATATAGAAACAAGATATGAATTAAATAAACCACTAGAAGCGACTATAAGTTGTAAAGTATTTCAAGAAGATAATACTTTGAAGATTATTATTGAAGATGATGGTCGTGGTATTGATATTCAGAATATTAAACAAAAAGCTATAGAAAAAGAGATATACTCTTCAAAAGTGATAGATTTATTATCTGAAGATGATATACTTATGACAATATTTCATGATAATTTTTCTACAAGAGAAACTATTAGTGATATATCTGGAAGAGGTGTAGGATTGGCATCTGTTTTAGAAGAGCTAAAAAAACTAAATGGATCTATTAAGATTGAAAATAGATTTCAGTATGGGTTAAAATTTATTTTTAGTTTACCATTAAATAGTGATCATAAAAGTAATGAATATGATTTTTTAAATAACTTACAAAAAGAACAGTTGAATATATTAAAAATGATCTAGCTATAGATATTGATACAAATTATAATATTACCACATCAACTTTTATAGAGTGCCAAGAGTTAAATAGCTATATTATACTTTCTAAAGATATGAATTCAACTATATTTATAGGTGCAAGTAAAAAATTAGCTTTAAAATTAATAGAACAATTTATATCTGCTGATTATGATAAAGAGACATTAAGTTTATTGAAAATAGAGAATTTATCTGAGTTGCTAAATATTGTAGTTGGTAATATATTGCAAGATTTGGATATAATAAAAAATGGTGGAAAAGTAGATATTTCTACTCCAGTGATCTTAAATAAAGATAAATGTTTAGAAAAATTTCAAAATAAACAAGTTATTCAACCCTAATAAATCCATACCCAATTAGACAACAAGCCAAATTACTCTATAATT
>CAJXII010000153.1 GCA_913054415.1 uncultured Arcobacter sp. | reverse complement strand
AACAAATTAAAATAATATTGGATATTGAAATATAAGAGTGCTAACAAATCACCGAGTCTGTGAAAATAGCTCCAAATAAGCCATTTTCACAGCAATAATTTAAACTGTTTTCTTAAAAAAACTATCTTTTTTTGATAATTTTGAAAATAAAAAATATATTGTAAAAAATAGACCATATAAAGCCCAAACACCAAGATATATTCTTCTATATCTTTGGTTATCTGGGTTAAATCTTTATTTTTAATGGCTAAACACAACTTTTTGAACAATTCTATCCCTATGAGGTTCAATAATCTTCTAAAATTATATGTAAACATAATGAGAGCATTTTCTCCTAAGACTTTCTTTTTGGAACGAACTAAAAAATGATCCCAACCTAGTGTTCTTTTTATTGTTCCAAATGGGTGTTCAACTATTGAGCCTCTTTTTTTAACTATATCTTTTGCTTCTTTTGTATTCATTTTAGTAGTATATGTATCTATGATAGATTCATGCTCCCATCTATACATTTGTTTATAGTTTGTTTTATCTGATAGACATGATGATTTTAAAGGACAAGCTTTACATAGTTTACTTGATAATCTATATACATCAAGCATTCTATTACCTCGTTTGTATTGAGTGTTGCTATTACTTAGTATTTGATTATTAGGGCATATATAACAATCATCTTTATGATTGTAAGTAAATTGGTTTTTTGAAAATCTAGCATCTTTAATTTTCTTTTTTGTTGCAGTATTACGAAGTGGTACTATTGTTTCAATACCATCATCAACACATTTCTTAATCTCTACACTTGAATAGTATCCTTTATCAGCAGTTACTATCATATTTGGGTTATCAATTACTTCTTTGGTTTTAGTTGCCATATTATGAAGTTGGTCTAAATCATGACCATTAGTAGATATATCAGTAGTAACTATAAATTTAAAAGTATTATCAACAGCAATCTGTGAATTATATGCCATAAGATTATGAGCAGGTTTACTCATAACACTAGCATCTTTATCTGTAATATTTAGTTGCTCTTTACCTAAAGATTCAAGTAAATCTAGATCTTTTTTTAAGCTTTCTTTTTTATCTTTTAGGTTTTGAATATCATCTTTTGAGATATGTAAATTTACTTCACTGTTTTCTTTATCTGTAGTTTCAAGTATAGTCATATAATTTTTTATATCTTCATTTATTTTAGCTATATCTTTTTTTACAGTCTTTTTCATAATCAAGGTATTTTTAGAAGCATTGGCTCTTAGATATGCACCATCGACTGCAACTATCTCTCCAGTGATTAGTTTTAAATGTTTTAGTAATAATGAAAACTCTTTAAATATTGTTTGAAGTGCTTTTGGATTGTCTTTTCTAAAATTAGCAATAGTTTTATAAGATGGGATCAATCCTTGTGTTAGCCACATCATCTCAAAACTAGCAAATGCGGTTTTGCTTTAGCAAAAAGTTTCCTGTAATATTTCTTTTAATTTCAGCTTCTAGTTTTCTGCTACTTCTAATCTTATTTAAATATCCATAAATATATATTTTTAGTAATAATTTTGGATGGAATGCTGGTTGACCATCTGTAATTAAACTCTTTTTAGTTTTTATATTTAATTCACTAATATTTAACACTTCAACATATTCTTCGATTGCTCTTGCTATATTATTTTCATCAACTAATTCATCCAAAGATGGTGGAAATAATAGTTGCTGATTTCTATCTAATCCTTCTTTATAAATACCCATAAAATCCCTTTATTTATAGTGATATTATAGCATTTTAGTGGTTTTAGATATGTTAAATTATGCTTGATTTTATGGTAGTTTTGGTAAAATTATTTTATATTGATTGTGATAGAGTTCTTTCACAGTCTCCTTGGAGAGAAATATTTGACCCTAGCGGCTCAAATATTTCTCAAGTCAGCCGTTACACTATTTCTCAAACTTTAATTGACATTTAAGGGGGGGGCATTGTATACTATTTATTCCGTTTGAGGTGCCAATTATTTGGTTAATTTGTTATAATTTCATAGGAGATAAAATATGAAAAAGTTAATATTGATGATAGCTAGTTTATTTTTAGCTACAAGTGTTGCAAATGCTAGTCCAATTCAAAGTGATTTGGATTTAGCATTTGGTGGGGCTGTAAAAACTCAACAAGTTACTTTACTTAATGATACTCAAATGAGTGATATTAAAGGTAAAGGATGGGGAAGAAGTTTTCGTAGAGCGTTTAAAAGAACTACTAGAAGATTTGGAAAAGCAGTTAGATGGAACAAATATAGATATACATATATTAAATATGGAATCATATTTGGAGCATATTCTATGGGGTACCCTATAACATATGACTCAATGGGTAATACTATTATACATTTTTAATAAAAAACACTTGTATACTCTTGTTGTGTATATATTGAGAGTGTACTTTGTGTGAGGAATAACAATATGAAAAAAAAACTAATACTATCAATCTTCTTTTTAGCTACTAATACTTTTTTATTTGCTAATGAGTATAATAATTTAGTTAAAACAATAGATTACTATTTACCTAATGATGATAGATATATATCCTTAGGGTTTGGTAATTATAATTCAAACACATATACTAATGGTTTTGAATTTATGATGGAAGCAGGAATAAAA
>CAJXII010000152.1 GCA_913054415.1 uncultured Arcobacter sp. | reverse complement strand
TGATACTTTTTTAGAATTGGATGGTAGATTTTATATTATGGATTTATTTGGGTTGATGGTGATTTTTTTAGTTCTTTAAGTATTACACTATAATATACTTTTGTTTTATTTTTTAAATATTGCAAAAGTGTAGTTCTTTGCGGTTTTAATATATTTAATAAATCATTTGTTTCCATCCAAATTGTATGTTTTGGTGTTACTTTTTGGTTTGTATCAATTTGCTTTGCAGTTTGTAAAGCTGACTCAAAAAAATCATCTATTGTTCCATTTTGAATACTAATCATTTTAAAAACTCCTTTAATTCATCTCTAAATCTTTTAACTAACTCTTGATAATTTATAAAATTATATCAGATTTATTTTTAATTGTAAAGCTGATTTTGAAAATAGTTAGTTAGTTTAATTTAAATAATTCTCCAATTCATTTTCATCAAGTGGAGTTTTGTACAATCCTTGCACTAGCCACAATCTACTTTTTACTATTTTATCAAGTGGTGAATATGTACCCAACCAATTTTTTGAATCACCATAATCTTGATATAATAAAATTTTCAAATGTGTATCTTTTCATATTATTAAATATCTGATGAATGTTGTGATAAGTGTGTGATAGATCAATTTTACTATTAAGACACACACTTTTTTATATTTCCTAAAAAAGAAGTTTTTTATAAAAATGAAAAAGTCAGGAATATTAACAGTAGCTCATGTAGTAACAAATACAAGACTATTAGAGATTAAAAAAGAAAATGATCCTAAGAAATATATATCTCATCAAGCAGATTTAGCCATACTTGATATTTTAGCTTAGAATTTCTAAAACTTTTTTGTATGAATTATTGTAGCTGGATCTTTGTGATAGTTGTGCAAAAGATTTAGATCTTCAAATTTAATCTATAAATGTAAGTGAGTTTTATGCAAAGTGTAATAATGAACAAAACAATACAATTACCAAAAATAATGTGGGATTTTAAAATATTTTTAGTAATTGTAAGCAACTTTATAATTTGGATCATCCTCTTCAAATGTGCAGAATTGTTTTGCATCATTCATAATCTCTTTACACTCTTTGCTTAAGTGTCTGATTTTGACTTTTTTATTATATTCAAGATATTTTTTAGTAATAGCATCGATAGCTTCTACACCACTAATATCCATCACTCTAGCATTTTTAAAATCTAATATTACCACTTCAGGATCGTGTAAAATATCAAATTGTTCATTGAAAGCTGTTACACTACCAAAAAACAAAGGTCCATCAAATTCATAGATTTTTGTCCCATCATCTTCTCTATAAACTCTTGATGTTACTTTTGCATGTTTCCAAGCAAATACTAAAGCAGAGATGATAACTCCAGCGATTACTGCCATAGCAAGATCTGCAAAAATTGTAATAATAGTAACAGTTAATAAGACAAAAGCATCACTTCGTGGCATTTTTGATATTCTAGCAAAACTACTCCACTCAAAAGTTCCAATAGAAACCATAAACATAATTCCAACTAAAATAGCAATAGGGATGATATTTAATATATCTGTAAGACTTATAACTAAAACAAGCAAACCAACCGCTGCTGTTAAACTAGATAATCTTCCTAAACCACCACTTGTATAATTTATAATTGATTGACCTATCATAGCACATCCAGGCATAGCTCCAAAAAATCCACTTGTGATATTTCCACAACCCAAAGCGATACACTCTTGGTTGGCACTACCTCTTTGACCACTAATCTCATCTAAAACAGATAGAGTTAAAAGTGATTCTATAACACCCACAAGTGCTACAATTACAGCATAAGGAAAAACCATAGCAATAGCATCAATATTAAACAATACATCGCTTATATGAAAAGTTGGTAATTCGCCTTTGAATTGTGATAGATCGGCTAAATCTCCTACTAATGTAGTTTGAAGAGGAGTTAAATATACTAAAAGTGTCCAACCTATAATTGCTACGAGTCCAGATGGTATAGCAGTTGTTATTTTTGGTAATAGATACATAATTGCCATAGTTCCTAATATAATAACATACATAGTAGTATTGGCATTATCTAAAAATTTTAGCTGACTCATTGCTATTACAATAGCTAGACCATTTACAAAACCATGAAGGGCTGGTTGTGGCACTAATCTGATAAATTTACCCAACTTAAAAGCACCGATACTTACTTGTATAATTCCAGCTAAAACACCAGTAAGTGTAATATATTGCACAATACCAAATGATAAATCATCTCCTGTGATACCTTGAGCTATAAGTGTTTGTTTTGCTAAGATACTAACAGCTACTAATACAACTGCTACAGAGCCTGTAGCACCACTTATCATACCAGGTTTTCCACCCATTAGTGCAGTAATAAATCCCAAAATAAAAGCGGCATATAATCCAACTATTGGACTTACATTGGCTATAAAACTAAAAGCAATAGCCTCAGGCACAAGTGCAACAGCAACTACAAGTCCTGATAATGTATCATTTTTTATAGATGTTCCTATAAAAGTTTCTTTAAATTTTAACAATTTTTATCCTTGTTTGTATATTTTAATTTTATTAAAAGCGTGATTTTATCTAATTATATCTAAAATATTAATATCTTAACTTTCGCACCTAAAACCAAGCAATTTAGCAGTCACATCCTTTAGTG
>CAJXII010000151.1 GCA_913054415.1 uncultured Arcobacter sp. | reverse complement strand
TACTTTTTTAGAATTGGATGGTAGATTTTATATTATGGATTTATTTGGGTTTAAGACTTTATAATACAATATTATACTATAATTTCATAATTTATAAATTAAGGTAGATAATGACATCTCAAAATTATGATATTATTGTAGTTGGTGGAGGACATGCTGGTATTGAAGCAGCCCTTGTAAGTGCTAGAATGGGTAGAAAAACTTTACTTATTACTATGCTTGTAGAACAAATAGGAGCAGCAAGTTGTAACCCTGCTATTGGTGGTTTGGCAAAAGGTCATCTTGTAAAAGAGATAGATGCTTTAGGTGGTCAAATGGGACTTTGCACAGATGCAACAGGGATACAATTTAGAATACTAAATGCTAGTAAAGGAGCTGCCGTTCAAGGAAGTAGAGCTCAAATAGATATGGATAGCTATAGACAATATATGAAACATATCTGTTTAAATACCAATAACTTAGAGGTTTATCAAGATGAAGTAAGCAACCTTGTCTTAGATGATAACAAACAAACAGTTTTAGGAGTTAAAACAAGATTAGGGGAACAGTTTTTATCAAAAAAAGTGATCCTTACTACTGGAACTTTTATGAGAGGGCTTATCCATATAGGTCAAAATAAATATGAAGCTGGTCGTGCTTGGGAGTTACCATCTTCTACACTTTCTATTGAATTAAAAGAGTTAGGATTAGATGTAGGAAGATTAAAAACAGGAACACCAAGTAGAATAGATGCAAAATCTATAGATTTTAGTAAAATGGAAGCTCATGGTGGAGATGAAACACCAATACCTTTTAGTTTTAGAACAGATAAAGGAAACTTCAATCCAACTCAAATGCCTTGTTTTATCACATATACCAACTTAGATACTCACCAAACTATAAAAGATAATTTTGATAGAGCTCCACTTTTTACAGGTCAAATTGAGGGATTGGGTCCTAGATATTGTCCAAGTATCGAAGATAAAGTAAATAGATTTAGTTCAAGAGATAGACATCAGTTATTTTTAGAGCCACAAACAAAATCTGCTGAGGAATACTATATCAATGGATTAAGCTCATCACTACCTATAGATGTTCAAAAAAAGATGATCCACTCTATCCCTGGTTTAGAAAATGCCAAAATAGTTAGATATGGATATGCTATAGAATATGACTATATAGATCCTACGGAACTAATACATACACTAGAAACCAAAAAAATAAAAAATCTCTACTTAGCTGGTCAAATCAATGCTACAACTGGTTATGAAGAAGCTGCTGCTCAAGGATTAATAGCAGGGATAAATGCTGTTTTAAGTTGTGAAAACAAAGAACCATTTATATTGCGAAGAGATGAAAGCTATATAGGTGTATTGATAGATGATTTAGTAACAAAAGGGACAAACGAACCTTATAGAATGTTCACAAGTCGTGCTGAATATAGACTATTGCTAAGAGAAGAAAGTGCTGATCTTAGACTTATGAAATATGGATATGAGTTTGGTCTAATAGATCAATCAACATACGATAAAATGCTCAATAAACAAAAAATCCTAAAAGATGCAGTTGCTTTTATGGAAACGCAATGGTTCAATCCAAAAAAAGAGAATCTTCAGCTTTTAAAAGATTTAGGCGAAGATAAAATATCAGATAGAACTTTGCTTATAGATATTGTAGGGAGAAATACTATTACAAAAGAAAAATTTGATAAATTAGTGCCATCTTTTAGCGATCTTGATGATTATACCAAAGAGCAAGTTATCATTGAAGCTAAATACTATAGATATATAGCCAAACAAAAAAAACAGATTCTAAAAATGGAAAAAATGCTAAATCTAAAAATACCAGATGATTTTGTATATGATAATCTTCCAGGATTATCACTTGAGGTGATAGAAAAACTTAAAAAATTTAATCCCCCTACACTATTTAATGCTTCTGAAATAAGTGGTATTACCCCTAGTGCAATAGATATTTTACATCTAAATATCAATATGTTAAATAAAAAAAAGAAAGGTTAATATGAATATATATATTTATACTAAAAGTGGGCATAACTTTGGATTGGATAGAGTTAGAAGAGGAGCAGTTTTATATAAACTATTGGAGCAAAAAGGTTGCGAACCTATACTATGCACATCTGATTATAGAGCAGCTACTTTTGCAAGAGAGTTAGGTGTTTATAGAGGAGTAGGTATTGATATAATAGAAAATCTTCCAAATCTAATGGAAAGATCTGATATGCTTATATTTGATAGTGATGAGCCAAGCGAAACTATGTTAAGTTTTATGGATGAGTATTGCACACATTTATATCAAGTAGGAAAAGATATCCCTCTTCAAATCGTTGATGATAAATATTTTACACAAAAAGATCAACCATCCTTGGATAAAAAAGTTTTTTTCTTTGGAGATGATGATTATCATGATCTGCTATTAAAATTATCTAATGGTTGCGATAAACAAGATATATCTTTACTAATGGGACACTATTTCTTTTTAGGAAATGAAGATAAACTAGCACCATATTTTAATAATGTGATTGATGAAGATGAATATTATGAAACTATCTCAAGCACAAAATATCTACTAAGCTCATCTATTAATACAGTATTTGAATCACTAGCAAGTGGTAATTTACCTATATTTTACAAAAGAGAAGATAAAGATGAAAATATAGATATTTTAAAACAATACAATATCCCAATCATAGA
>CAJXII010000150.1 GCA_913054415.1 uncultured Arcobacter sp. | reverse complement strand
TATATTTAATCTTAATATACGGATAAACAACTTTTTTAATATCTAATCTATTTACTATTAACCAAATTGATAATCCAAATACAATAAATATTTTTAGAAGTAAAAGCAAAACTCCATAATCATTAGCATTTATCACACCTGTTCCACACATAGCACCTGGAACAATATCAGATAATCTATCTACTGTTTGAGCAAAATATATAAAAAGAAATATTTTAATAAACACAATAAAAAAAATAATAGTAGATACCAAATAATTTAATTTTTCTAAACTATATTGCAAATTTGTTGTGCTATTGAAATCCCAATACCTTAATATTTTAATAGATTTTAAAAAACTCAAACAACTTAAAAGTAATAATATAGATTCTATTAAAAAAAATACAATTACATTAGATGATAAAAATATTGACATTAAACAATCTTACCATTTTGAATATTGATATATTGATCTACAAAATCTAAATTATCAAACAAACTATCATGAGTAGCTATAATTACAGTTTTACCCAAATCTTTAAACTTTCGCAAAATATCTATAAAAGCTAATGAGTTATCTTTATCAAGATTTGCTGTTGGTTCATCTGCCAATATAATATTAGGATCATTAACTATTGCCCTTGCAATAGCTACTCTTTGTTTCTCTCCACCACTTAGATTATAGATTTTATCATTTTGTTTATGCTCTATATTTGCTAATATCATAGCATCGATAATCTTTTGTTTTGTTATCTTTTGTTTTGATAACACAAGTGGTGCTAATACATTATCGTAAACATTTAGTCCATCTATTAAATTAAATGATTGAAATACAAAACCTATATATTTATTTCTTACTTGAGAGCTATATATGTCTGGTAATTTGACTATACTTTTATTATCAATCTTAATATCTCCACTTGTCGGATGATTAAAAGCACCTAAAAGTGCTAAAAGTGAGCTTTTACCACTTCCACTAATACCTTTTAAAACTACAAGTTCCCCTTTTTTAATATCTAGGTTAATATCTTTTAATGCAGTAAAATCTTTATATTGTAAATTTAGGTTAGTTACTTGTATCATTTTAAAGCCTCATTTATATTGCTAATTGCTACTTTCCAAGATGGGATAATCACCATAGCCAAAAATGTAACAACTGTAAATAAAAATATCATTACCAAACTATTATAATCCACAACAGGTGTAAATTGTATATCTTGAATTAATGATTGTTTAATAAATATATTTTTTAAGAATATTGCATCTAATTTATATATATAAATATAAGCAAATACTACTGCAACTATGTAAGATAATATAGAAACAAAAATATTTTGAATAAGCTTAACTTTAATAATATCATTTATGCTAAATCCTATACTTCTTAAAATAGCAATATCTTTTTTAGTTTTACCAGATATTTGACTAATTTGCTGATATACCATAGTAAGAAAAGATAACAATATTACAACATATAAAATCATAAAAATACCATTTTTATACTCAAACAAATGAGCAATATTTTCTATCTTCTCATTTTTTGTTGTTATTTTCATATTTGGATATAGTTGCTGAATTTTTTGAGCTATAAAATCTATCTCACTATTGTTTGGCACGAATATCTTAACATACGAATACTCATCACTTTTTAATCCTAAAATTTTTTGAGCATTTACTGTATTCATCATAATTAAATCATTTGTAAGAAGATTTGATTGTTTTGGAAATATTTTATTGAATTTAAGATTTAATATTTTAGCATCATAAGTTAAAAAATTAAAATCCTTGGTATAGTAGAATTTTGATAAACTATTTTTAACTCCATATCCAAGATCTATTTTATCACTAGCTATATCATCATTTGAAATGATCCTAAATCTTTTATTTGCTTGTATAAATTTATAATATCCATCTACGACACCAACTACATCACTAATCCCATCTATCTCAAATAGATTATCTATAACATCATCCGTAATTTGTGTATGATACCCAGCTTTTTGATTTTGTACAATGATACTATCTTTTAAATCAATAGATTTTTTTAGGTCATACTTTATAGAATCTGTCATAAATAATATTGAACTAAATATAAAAATAATAAATGTAAAAATAAACCCACTTAAAATATAATTTGCTTTATCTTTAATAAGCAACTTCAAAGCAAACTTGATAAAATTGATATTTAACATATTATTCTAAACTTCTAATAGTATCTTCTGTAATTTGATCAAATCTCAAAATTTTTTTGCCTTCATGATCTTGTAAAAATTTTTTCGCTTCATCCAAAGTTAAAAAAGGGATCAATTCATTTCCCATAGGTCCAAATACATTTGAACCTTTAACATAAAAAGCTTTTTTTGCATCTATTTTTGATGTAGTATAGTAATCAGTTACATAAATATTTGATAATTGAACATGATTAAATAGTATCATTTTCATCATATCTTTAACACCATCAAAATAATCTTGATGCCCTTTATGTGTTCCTGTAGCAACCCATTTTGGGTATTTGATCACAAACATACCGCATATTGGGCATTTGGCATCTTTTGGCACTTTGATAAAATTTTGATTTACAAGAGATTTTTTAGATATTTTAACATCCCAAAGATATGATAAGATATATTTTAATCTTCTTTTTTTAATATGTTTCCCACAAATATCATTTTCTAAAATATCTTGTTCTAATTGAGATTTTTGTTTATATAAACTTAAATCAACTAGATCTTTATCACATCTA
>CAJXII010000149.1 GCA_913054415.1 uncultured Arcobacter sp. | reverse complement strand
ATACTTTTTTAGAATTGGATGGTAGATTTTATATTATGGATTTATTTGGGTTGTTTTGAAGATAGATTTTATCAAATTTTAGATAAAATGTCCCAATATTTTATAGATTACCTTTTAGGAGTAATAATGTTTGGAATGGGATTTACTGAGATTATATTGATATTGGTAGTAGCGATTATAGCTTTAGGGCCAGAGAAATTACCAACTGTAGCTGTTGATGTTGCAAAATTTTTTAAAAAGATGAAAACAAGTGTAGATGAAGTAAAAGATACTATTAACAGTGAACTTAATATTGATGAGATATCAAATATAAAAGATGAATTTCGTTCTAGTGTTGGCGGGATCAATGATTTGGCCAAGATTGATTTAGATATCAACAGTAAAACTATAATTGAAAATAAAAAAGCTAAAACCAAATCTAAAAAAGTTAAACAACCTAAAGAGCAAAAAGTAGAGGATGCCTAATGTTTGAAAATCTTCAGCCACATATAGCAGATCTAAGAAAAAGACTTATGATCTCATCAGCAACTTTAGTAGTTGCTTTTTTTGCTTGTTTTTCATTTTATGAGCCTATATTAAATTGGATGATGATACCTGTAGAAGCAGTGCTTCCTCAAGGGTCACACATGGTTGCAATAGAGGTGCAAGAGACATTCTTTACTGCACTAAAAGTTGCTTTTTTTAGTGGATTTTTAGTATCACTTCCTGTGATTTTTTGGCAGTTGTGGTTGTTTATAGCTCCTGGACTTTATGATCATGAGAAAAAATATGTTATCCCTTTTGTATTATCAGCAACATTGATGTTTTTGATTGGTGCATCATTTGCTTACTATGTAGTTGTTCCATTTGGGTTTAGTTTTTTGATAAATTTTGGATCAACTGTTGTTACTGTTTTGCCAAGTATTGGTAAATATGTAAGCTTTTTTACCAAACTATTATTTGGATTTGGTATTGCATTTGAGATGCCAGTAATTACATTTTTCTTAGCTGTTATAGGGCTTGTAAATGAAAAAACACTTATAGGATTTTTTAAGTATGCTATTGTGATGATATTTATATTAGCAGCACTTTTAACTCCACCAGATGTTTTGACACAATTTTTAATGGCAGGGCCGTTAATCCTTTTATATGGTGTTTCTATTATTATTGCAAAAATATTTAATCCAGCATCCAATGAGGAAGAGGATGAAGAAGATGAAGAGGAAGATGACTAATACTAACACTTATGATTATGATCTACCCAAAGAATTTATAGCTTCTAAACCTGTTTATCCAGCTTCAAAAGCTAAACTTTTAGTTTATCATAGATCAAATCAACAAGTTACTCATACTACATTTGAGCATATTGTAGATTCCATTCCGCAAAATACATCTATTATTTTAAATGATACAAAAGTGATCAAAGCTAGGATATTTGGTCAAAAATCTACTGGTGGCAAAGTAGAATTATTGCTTAATAAACCATTTGGACAAAATCAATTTTTATGCTATATAAGAGGTAAAGTTCATATCGATACTAAAATATATTTTGAAAAAGATTTAAGTTGTAAAGTGTTAAATTTATTTGAAGATGGAAGTAGAGTAGTTCAATTTTTCCAAGATGATAAAATAATAGATTTTGTTCAACTTATAGAGATTTTAAATACAATAGGACATCTGCCACTTCCACCATATATTAATAGGGAAGATACACAAGAGGATAATCAAGATTATCAAACTTTGTTTGCAAAAAATTATGGTGCTGTTGCTGCTCCTACTGCATCTTTACATTTTACAAAAGAGTTGTTAGAAAAGATTAAAAATAGTTTTGAAACATCTACTCTTACTTTGCATGTGGGAGCTGGAACTTTTAAGCCAATTGAGGTAGAGAATATTTTAGAACATCCTATGCATAGTGAATCTTTTACTATTCCTGCTAAAACTTTAGATATAATAGATTCTAATAAAAAGATTTTAGCAGTAGGGACAACAGTAACAAGAACAATAGAGTATTATTATAAAACAAAATTATCAAGTGGTGAAGCAGATATTTTTTTGCACCCTTTAAATAAACCACAAAGAGTAGATTATCTTTTGACAAATTTTCATTTTCCAAAATCAACTCTTATAATGCTTGTTGCTTCTTTTATTGGTGTGGAAAAAACACTTGAACTATATGAATTAGCCAAAAAGAATAATTATAGATTTTATTCTTATGGGGATGGGATGTTGATAATATGAGACAAATATATTTTTTAATATTAAGTTTTTTAATTATAAACTTAAATGCTGAAGAAACTGTGGGCATACCTTTTGCTCCAAAATTAAACGTTCGTCAAAATGCTACTATAAAAGCTGAAAAAATTGGTAAATTAAATTATCTACAAGAGGTAGAAGTTCTAGCAATACAATATGATAAAGAAGGAAGACCATGGTATAAAACGACACTAGGTTACGTATATGGTCCATCTGTAACTATAGATATTAGAAAATCACTTGCTGATTTTTTACATATTAGGTTAAAACCATCTTTAAGAGGTAAAATAGTTAGTTACCATTTAAAAGGTGCAAAAGTTATTGTGATAAGAAAAGCTGGTTTCAAAGATGGGTATCATTGGGTATTAACTACAGATGGATATGTAGCATCTGATTATTTAACACCTAGTGTTGTTCATAATATTAAAGTGATTAAATTAAAACATAATAATATTATAAAATCTTAACTTTCGCACCTAAAACCAAGTAATCTTTGAGTAATATCCCTTAATGT
>CAJXII010000148.1 GCA_913054415.1 uncultured Arcobacter sp. | reverse complement strand
AATGTGGTTATTTAGAGATATTTCTTGTAAATATTTGGTGCGAAAGTTAAGATATAAAAGTTACCATTTTAATAGCAGTTTGAATTCTTTCATTCAATCGCTCTTTGGCAAAATCTTCAACCTTATTGATCTCAAAATTTATATCTTTTAAAACACTATCAACTTGAGATTTGATATTTTGTTGATGCCCTTTTAAATATGTTTTTTTAAGTATCAAAATATTATTATTAACTTGTTTTTTAAATGCATATATATTCAAATAAGCATTAGCAAATGATATTATTATCACACTTAATACAACCAACACAACTATAGGAATAAAAAAACTCTTTTTACGATCAATCTTCATATCTAAAACATCCTTTATTATCTTGCCTATAAAACAATAACTTAAAAGCTTACAGTTTCATAATTGTTTCTACTTGTACATTATATTACTTTTTTATTGAAAATACAATTTAATTTTATTATTATTTTTAGTTGGATATAATCCCACTTATATAACACAAAGGATAAGATATGAGTATGCCATTTTCAGATGAAGAGCTACAAGCTCCTGTTGAAAATTTGATAAAAACAAAAATAGCACCTATGATGGCTCAAGATGGTGGAGCTATTGAACTTATGCAGATCAAAGATGGAAGAGTATTCGTTCAACTTCAAGGTGCTTGTAATGGATGTGCAGCAAGTGGAAGCACACTAAAATATATTGTTGAGAAAAATCTAAAAGAGTTCATACATCCAGAGATAAGTGTAGTAAATGTATTACCAGGTATGGAGGATGAGATATTAAATGGCTAATCTTAACAAGATTTTAAAAGATGCTCACTCATTTTTTGCAGCAAAACAATACGATAAAGCTATGTTTTTATATTCACAAATTAGTTCGATAAACCCAACAAATGATGAATATAAACTTTATGCTTTATTGTGTGATATAGCAAGTGAAAATGATGAAAAAGGGCAATCTTTATTTGATTATTTTACCATAGCAAAAGAGACAAATATAAAAGATCCAGTAACCAATGTTTTAGAGATTATCAATACTCAAGATGGTGATCACAACAAAATGATGGAGCTATTGCACGATATTGCTACACAAAGTATCCAATCTCTTGAAGCAGTTGATTATGAGGATTTTAAACAATTAGTTAAACAAAAAGGTTCATTTAAAACTGCTTATGAAGATATAATGTTTAGCACAAAAGTTGCTATAAAAGGGAAGCAAGAGTTTCTTGAATTTGTAGAGCAATTAATAGACAACAACTTTATAGATGTGGCATTTTTATATCTTGATGAACTAAGTAAGTTTTTTAAATATGACCCAACTATTATAAAACTATATGAAAAATTAGGAAAACTATCTAGTGATAATAAAACACAATAACCAAATCTTTACAGATGATTCTACAAAAGCAACTAAAGATACAATTTTTGTAGAATCTAAACAAAACAAACAATACACTCAAGATGCCAAAACAAATGGTGCTAAAATTATACAAAGCAAAGATCTTATTAATTATTTTGATTTTTCACCTATTAAAGTAGTAGGTATTACAGGAACAAATGGTAAAACTACTACAGCAGGAGCGATATACTCTTTTTTACTTGATTTAGGATATAAAGTTGCTCTGCAAGGCACAAGAGGTTTTTTTATCAATGATACAAAAATTGAAGATTATAGTTTAACAACACCTGTTCAATTAGAAAATTTTGCCCATATTGCTCAAGCTATTGCTAATCAATGTGATTTTTTTATCATGGAAGTTAGTTCTCATGCTATTGCTCAAAATAGAATTGAAGGGATAGAGTTTGCTCTAAAAGCTCATACCAATATCACATCTGACCATCTTGATTATCATAAAACTTTACAAGATTATATCAATACTAAAAATTCATTTTTTCAAGATGATACACCAAAAATCATCAACAAGGATGATACAAAAATAAAATTTAAACTAAAAAATGCATACTCTTATGGTATGGACAACCCAGCAACATATAAAGTTCAAGCTTATACTTTACAAAATGGTATAAGTGTAGCTTTAGCAAATTTCAATAACATAGTGACATTTAATACTCCACTTATTGGGTTATTTAATATTTATAACCTAACTTGCGCAGTAGCAAGTGTTCATATCCTAACAAAAAAAGATCTACAAACTATCTGTGATGTTGTGGATAATTTTGCAGGGGTAAGTGGAAGGATGCAAGTTGCTTTAGAAGATCCACTAACTATTGTCGATTTTGCTCATACACCAGATGGGATGAAAAAAGTATTTGAAAGTTTTGCTTCAAGTGATATTATTGTAGTATTTGGTGCAGGTGGAGATAGAGATAGAATCAAACGACCTGTAATGGGAAAATTTGCTACAGAATTTGCTACTAAAATTATATTAACTTCAGACAATCCAAGATTTGAAGATCCAGATATTATTATTGATGATATATTAAAAGGGATCAGCACCAAAGAGAAAGTTACAATAGAACTCAACCGAAAAGAGGCTATTAAAATAGCACTTCAAAGTGCAAAAGATTATGACAATCCTGTAATCTTAGTATTAGGTAAAGGTGATGAACAATACCAAATCATATATGATAAAAAATTTGCTTTTAATGATATAGATATAATACAAAAACTATCTGCAACAATATAAACCATAAATTCTAATATTATTTATTTATTTTCGCTTAATATTTATTTACTTAACTTTCGCACCTAAAACCAAGTAATCTTTGAGTAATATCCCTTAAT
>CAJXII010000147.1 GCA_913054415.1 uncultured Arcobacter sp. | reverse complement strand
ATGTGGTTATTTAGAGATATTTCTTGTAAATATTTGGTGCGAAAGTTAAGTAATTATGAAATTAAATAAAATTGTTACAGGTATGTTGTTAGTGTCATCAGTTTTAACAATAACATCATTAGCATCAAATGATATGACAAAGTGGATTATGCCAAAAACTGCACCAAGTCCTGCTAATAATAAAACTACCAAAAAAAGGGTAGAGTTAGGAAAATTACTTTACTTTGATGCAAGATTAAGTAAATCTGGTCAAGTCTCTTGTGCTACTTGTCACGATCCTAAAAAAGGTTGGAGTGATGGTAGAGCAAAAGCTGTAGGTGTATTTGGTAGAGTTGGTCCTAGAAACTCTCCAACAATATTAAACAGTGCATTTCAAAAACATCAATTTTGGGATGGAAGAGCTAAGAGTTTAGAGGAACAAGAATTAGGACCTATGCAAACTCATGTTGAGATGGATATGAAACTTGATGATATTGTAAAAATAGTCAAATCAAAAAAAGCTTATGTTAAGATGTTTAAAAAAGCATATCCAAATGAGCCTTTAAATATAAAAACAATTGTAAAAGCAATAGCAGCATTTGAGAGAACTGTAATATCTCAACCATCGCCATTTGATCTATATGTAGCTGGAAATAAAAATGCTATAAGTGCCAATGCTACTATGGGATTTAGTTTATTTATAGGTAAAGCTCATTGTGTTGATTGTCATGATGGATTTAATTTTACAGATGGAAGTTTTCAAAATGTTGGATTGGGTGATGATGATATAGGAAGACAAAAACTAAAGATGAAAAGAAAAGCTTGGTCTCATGCTTTTAAAACTCCAACTTTACGAGATGTTGAAAAATCTGCTCCATATTTTCACGATGGAAGTGTCCAAACACTTCAAGAAGCGGTTGCTATTTGTGGTAATGGTGGAAGATATCCAAAAAAATATGGCACAAGTGATGCTATAAAAAATAGAAATCTTACTACTAAAGATATAGAACAGATCACAGAGTTTTTAAAATCTTTATCAGGTCCTGATCTTCCGATTGTAGCACCAACAGTTTTTCCAAATTAATAAAAAGGAAGAGTATGAAAAAAATATTGTTAGCTTTGGTATCAACTTCAATACTACTTATTGGAGCAGATCATATAGTAGATCAAAAGCATAAAACTTTTATACCACATACTTTAGATGTAAAAGTTGGAGATACTATAACTTTTAAAAATTCAGATCCATTTGCTCACAATGCATATACTGATGATGAAATAAATGAATTTGATATAGGTATGCAAAAACCTGGTGTTGATGTGACAGTTAAAGTAAAAGGAGCTGGTAAATTTAATGTAGAGTGTGCGATACATCCTAATATGCTTCTTGAAGTAAATGCACATAAATAGAATATGATATGAAAAGAATTTATTATATATATTTTTTATTAGCAACTATATCTTTAGCCAATGCTAGTAATATAGATCAAAGTAAGTTTGATTTAGGTAAACAAGTCTATGAAGAGACTTGCATATCTTGTCATGGTGCAGATGGTAAAGCACAAACTAATATGAAATTTGTAGTTCGTCCTAGAGATCTTACAAAAACACTTTTGACTGAAGAACAGACATATTTTATTACTCAGAATGGAGCTCATTATTGGGGAGCAAAAGCAGATATGATGCCTGCTTTTAAGTATGTTTATAATGAAACACAACTCCAAGCAGTAGCATATTATATCCATAATCATTTTAATAAAAATCTAAAACAAAGAGTGAAAAAAGTCTTACAAAAGTGTGATTTAACATCTATTAAAAATGATAAAAAAATGGCAAAATGGGGTAAAAAAGTCTATAAAAGAAATTGTAGTTGGTGTCATGGTAAAACTGGACATGGAGATGGAGAAGCTACCAAAAACCCAGTCGATTCTATATATCCTTATGATCTAACAAAAACACTTCTTACAAAACAACAGATGTTTTTATATGTAAAATATGGTGGTCATTTTTGGGGAACATATAAAGATGATATGCCTTCTTGGAAGAAAAAATATAATGACAAGATTTTAAGATCTGTTGTAGAGTATGTTGATAATACGATAAGAAAATAGATAGTTGTTATAGTTTAATTGATGACTTTTATAACTAAAAAATTTCTTTTTTTCTTTTCACTTCTTTTTATAAGTTGTATAGGAGTTTTTACAACTTCTATACTTATGCCATACGATTATAGCAAAGATATAGCTTTTAGTAAAATCACTACTATACCGGGTTTGGCACTGAGCACATCTTATTTAGAACCTAGAGTAAGAGAGTATTCAAAATACTCAATCTATCTTTATCCTGGGCTATTGAAAATAGATAATATGGATTTTGTATATGAACCATAAATCATTTTTAAATTTTCTTTTTCTATTAATCTTTAAACATAAAAATAAGCATATTGCTATATTTTTTATATCTATTATTCTGGTTTTTATTTTAAGTTCAGTAATTTTTGTAAAAACAGTTTTAAAGCATGATGCTTTGATTACACTAGATGCACAAAGTGATTTTGTAGTACAAAAGATAAGCTCTGGAAGAGGTGTAGATACTCTCCAAGATTGGGCAGATGATTTTTTGGATATAGCAGGTGTAACAAATACAAATGCAAGAGTTTATGGTAAATATTGGTATGAGCCTAATGAGAGATATTTTTATATCATAGGTGTTGATCTATATGAAGATCAGATTATTAAAAATCTAAAAAAAATAGTCAAAAAAATAGATGTTAAAAAATTCTTA
>CAJXII010000146.1 GCA_913054415.1 uncultured Arcobacter sp. | reverse complement strand
ATTATAGAGTAATTTGGCTTGTTGTCTAATTGGGTATGGATTTATTAGGGTTAATAACACTTATTGGGAAGAAATTAAAAAATGAAGATTTATTTAGATATTGATGAGGAAGAGTTTGATATTTTATTTAGTAATATTACTAATAATGTTAAAAAATATAGAAAAGAAAAAGGATTTACACAAGAATAGTTAGCTTTAGCAATAGGACATTCATCTGCAAGTATGCTTTCTAAAATTGAAGCAAAACTTGAAAATAAGCATTTTAATATTAGGCAACTATATTTAATTTCAAAAACACTCAATATACCAATATCAAAATTTTTTGAATAATTATTTATTCTAACTAGAAGCCCACAAAAAATCATTACCATTTTTATCATCATCTGATAAAAATGGGTATTGATCTTTGAATTCATTTTTAGTAAATGAAAATTTAAACTCATCTATATATTGGTTTATGATTTTATAAGCTTGTGTAATCTCTTGAAATTTGATTTTATCTCCATTTTGTGTATCTGGATGATATAGTTTTGAGAGTTTTAAATATCTTTTTTTAATATCATTTTTATTTTCTAATCCTATTAAACCCAATGTCTTAATAGCATTTTGTAAAGTTTGGTAAGTTAATTTTTTATTCATAATGTTGTATGGTATCAATATATAACTTAAAAAGCCAATAATTTTAATTGGTATAATCTTAGGTTTAGTAGGTAAAAATATTGCAATTTGACATATTTTAGTAAAATAATATAAGTTTTTTCTAAATCATGGATACCTAAAAAGACTACCAATGGACATTATAATCCATATATAACAACAAGAGCCACAAATAATGCAACAGATGGATTTTATGATTTTTATACTGAAAAAGGTCAAGTATTAGTAATTGATTCTGCAACAATAGGACATACTACTTATCAAGAATTAAATTTTTCTGCTAGCGATCATGTTGAAAAACTTATTCCAAGATTTAAATTAAATAAATATATTGCTTTATTTTTAGTTACTATTTTAAATAAAGAACAGTATCGATATAATTACGGTAGAAAATTTAATCAAAGAAGAATAAAAAATACAATTATCAGATTACCCATATTTAAAAAAGATACACCAAATTGGCGATTTATGGAAGATTATATAAAATCGTTGCCATATTCAATAAATATAAAATAAAAAAGCCAACAACAATAAATGTCGTTGGCTTTTTATATAAAAACATTACAGTCTTGACTCATATCGTCTTAACATATAAAGTTTTTTAAGAGCTTTTTTTCTAGCGTTAATTTTTTGTTTCTTTTTCTTTTCTGGATTAGATTCAAAATATCTTCTTGCTCTTGTCTCTGTAACGATCAAACTTCTATCACATTGTTTTTTAAATCTTCTATAAGCTTCGTCAAAAGATTCGCTATCTTTTACTTTTATACCTGGCATAATTATATCACCCACTTTCTTGCATAGATTTAACTTTTCGTAAGTCACTGCTTTTTTATAAGTTCGAGATTATATATAAATTATTCTTAACCTTACTTTAAGTATAATACGAAAAAATTTAACACAAAGATAAAAATATGGATTTAACACATTTAGATGAACAAGATAGACCAAAGATGGTAGATGTATCAGCAAAAGATGATACACAAAGAGTAGCAGTTGCTAGTGGGATGATAACTATGTCGCAAGAGGCATTTACAAATGTTGTAAATAATGAAAATAAAAAAGGTCCTGTTTTACAAACTGCAGTGATTGCAGCTATTATGGGAACTAAAAAAACACCAGAGCTAATCCCTATGTGTCATCCTTTGTTGCTTAGTGGAATAAATTGTGATGTTGAGCAACTAGATGAGCTTCCAGGATTTAGATTAACAGTAACTGCAAAATTAAGTGGTCAAACAGGTGTAGAGATGGAAGCACTAACAGGTGTAAGTGTAGGGCTTCTTACTATTTACGATATGGTAAAAGCTATCGATAAAGGTATGGTAATTAGTAATATCCAACTAGAGAGTAAAAGTGGTGGAAAGTCAGGAGATTTTAGAAGATGATAGATTTAAGTTCACATACACTTAAATTAGATTATCCTTGTAATTGGCAATATAAATTAGTTATAAGGCAAGAGCATAATATCAATAAAATTTTAAAAGAGATACTGGATCAAAGAGAACATGGTGTAAAACCATCTAAAACAAGTAGTAAAGGTAAATTTAAAAGCTATACTTTAGATATGTTAGTTCATAATGAAGATGATAGAAAAGAGTTATATCAGATATTAAATGATCATGAACATATTAAGATGGTGGTATAGATGGAAAATATCTTATATCAAAATGATTTAGTTAAAGTTGAGATAGAGCCATTTGAGATACCTTGGATAAAAATATTTGCTAAAGAGCAGATAAAAGAGTTTAGTATGTGTAGTAGTGATCTAAAAGGAAAAATTTGGCAAATTTTGGATATAATCGAAAAAATAATGTTACAAGAGCTAAATCCTACAAAAATAAATATAGCTTCATTTGGAAATTATGTGCCTCAAGTGCATTTTCATATTCAAGCTAGATTTGAAAAGGATAGTTATTTTCCTGAGCCAACTTGGGGTAAAAAACAAAGAGATAGTAATATTGATATAAAAAACTTAGATAGTTTTTATGATAAAATTAAAAAAAATTTGGAAGCAATAGATGAATAGAAGAGATTTCTTAGGTATTTTAACAGCGACACCATTTATGGCAGATAGTTTATTTGCAAATAGTTTACTTAACTTTCGCACCAAATATTTACAAGAAATATCTCTAAATCACCACATTT
>CAJXII010000145.1 GCA_913054415.1 uncultured Arcobacter sp. | reverse complement strand
AAACAATTTCTTATTTAATCTAATTTTAAGAAAGTTCTAGTTATAATAGCATTGATAAAGGATGTATTATGAAAATTTTTAGATATATTTTACCAATAATATTAACAATACTATTTACAGCCTGCGGTGGAGGTAGTAGTGATAACTCAAATGATACAACAACTGGAGTAGCAGTTGATAACTATATAAAAAATGCTACTGTATGTATAGATACAAATAAAAACAATCTATGTAGTGATGAGTCGCCTGAAAATATAACTACAACTGATGAAAATGGGGTCTTTAGTTTTCCAAAACTTTTAAATAATGATGATGTTATTATAGCTTATGATGGTAAAGATATAAAAACCCTAGAGAGCTTTCCTTATATTTTAAAAAATATTGCTTCAAATAAAGATTCTAATAATAAAATAGTATTATCAAGTTTAACAACACTTACAACAGATTATATGTTAGAAACACATAGTTCACTATCAACAGCAAAAACTGCAATCGCAAATTTTTTAGGTGGAAGTGGTGAAAATATTGATACCAATATTTTAAGTGAAGATATTATTGCTAAAAGAGATACTCAAACTGAAGAGTTTTTAAAAAGTTTGAAAATTTTTCAAATGGTAAAAGTTATTAATGATAATAACAATACAAGTTTACAAAGTGCAAATAGTTTTAAAGCTTTAGCTAAAACAATATCATCTAATCCAACACTAACAGATAGTAGTGCAACTATTCAAGTAGAAACTGATAACAACCAAACTTTTGATATTAATCAAAGTAGTTTTACACCTGTATTATTAAGCACTCCAACCAACTCTTTTTTAGAAGGTTTAACAAGTCCTATAACTACACTAGATGCAGTTGATCCAAATGCTCATCCTATAAGTTATAGTATTGTAGATGGAGCAGATAGTAGTTTATTTACTATTTCAGATAATAAAATATATTTTAAAAATACTCCAAACTATGCTTTACCACAAGATAGTGATCAGAATAATATATATACATTAGATATAAATATCTCAAATGGTATCACAAGTGAGATAAAAACAATTACAGTAAATGTTCAAACTACTAGCACAGTGCCTCCAACTTTGACAGATACAACCTTAGCAACTATATCATCAACACAAACTCCTTTAGGAAGTTATATAGGTGCAACATCTATTACTAATCCTGGAGATAGTGCTATTATATTATATGAGATATCAAGCAATGCTTATTTTGATATCAATACAACAACAGGTAATATTATTTTAGAAAATAATGTAAGTGCCTTAGATAATACAAGGGCAACAGTTACAGTCAAAGCAAAAAATTCAGCAGGTTGGAGTAATGAAGCTACTGTTACTATCCCTGTAGTCAATGGTGATGTAAACACTACAAAATACAACACTAGAGATATTTGAAAATAACTCTAACAAAGCTGTAGTTGGATCTGTAATAGTTGTAAGTGATGGTGGAAGTGCTATTGATGATTATAGTTTTGAGTCTCCAACAGATGGTGATGCTAAAAATTTTGATATAAATAGTTCAGGTGTTATAACTATCAAAGATGGTATAACTTTGGATTATGAGACAAAACAACAATATTCAGTGCAAGTAAAAGCACGTAATACTAATGGATATAGTGCTGCTGCTACTATTACTATTGATGTAAAAGATATCAATGAAAAACCTATATTAGTATCATCACCAGATATTAATGTCTCAGATATAAATAATTCAGATATAAATATCTCTTATGGAGAAGTTAGAAACTTAACTTTTAGTATGAATGATGGTGATAGTTTGTCAGATCAAACTGTTACAGTAACTGCTACAGCAAGTGATACTAATATAATCACACTTGGTTCTATTACCAATAGTCCTTTTACAAATACTGAAACTAGTATAAAATTACCTATTACAGGTCTATCTCCTGGAGAATCAAATGTAACTGTTACAATGATAGATGATGGTAACACCTCTAATGGTGGGGAGAATAATACTAGCTTTACATTTAGTGTAAAAATAAGGACAAATGGTTGGAAAATATATGATGACAACAACTATAGTGATCCTACAACACCTGTGGTATTTGACGGTATAACTTATGATTGGAATAGCACAAATTTATGGTATGAAACAACTAATACTATTTTGATGCCTATTAAACTAATATCTGAAAATGAAACTAATTATATCGGTGCTAATCTAAATAAAATAGCTGATGGGCACTACGATGTGAATAAATCAGATTATCTATGTGATATAAAAGTAGATGAAGGGAATGGAAATGATAGTGGTGCAAAATACAAAAATGCCAATGGAGATGATAATAATATCACTGCAAGTAATGATAATTTTCAACACGATCCAGAGCATCATATGTTTGTAAGTAGGATTCCTCTCAATACTGATGGCACTATAAAACAACAAGCATATATTGATTGGTTAGCTGCAGCAGATACAAACTATACATCAGCACCTGAAACAAATACTACTTATGCTTCTGATGTAGATGATTCTAACTGGTCTGATACTAGTGAAACCATAGACCAAAACAACAATAGTAGTGATGGTGACTTTTGTGCCAATACTTATGGAAAAGGGTGGAGAATACCTACAGCTTACGAGATGGGGATAAATATAAATAGTAATGATGCTAGTTACGAAAATGGATTTATACCAGCTTATGTTGGTGATGGTTCTGATAGTGATGATATTGGAATATTTAGTAGCACAAAATATGATGATACTCATCATTGGATATTAGGATCTAAAAGTGGTAAATCAATAGATGAAGACAAAACAAACCAAGATGCAATAAGATGTATATATTTTAAATATTAAGCTAAAGCCCTAATAAATCCATACCCAATTAGACAACAAGCCAAATTACTCTATAATTAG
>CAJXII010000144.1 GCA_913054415.1 uncultured Arcobacter sp. | reverse complement strand
ATAAAATGATTTTAAAATATAAGTATAAAAAGAATAAATTTACACTTAATAAAAATAAAGATAGGTTTAATATCCCTGATGGATATTTTACAGATACATTTATAACAAAAATAGCAAAACAAAAAAAATTAATCAAAGGTGGTTATATCACTGTTAAAGTAGATGGTATAAGAGATAATATAAAAGGAAGAGTTGATTTTCATAAAACTTTAATTCAAGATATTAGTATTTTAAATAAGCTTATTATCTTTATAAATACAACTCCTGCTATTATTAATCCACTTTTGGCATTGCCAACATTGTATAGGATGAGTGATGATAAATATAGTTCAGATGGATATTTTGTCAAAAAAGGTTATGCAACATTTCGATACAATACAAAAACAAAAGATCTCAATATAGATGATGCTTATACTCGTGGTCTTATGATGGATTTTAAAGCAAAAGCAAAAGTAGATTTTAAAGATAGTAGTGTCTCATCAAAAGTGGATGTTGTTTTCCTCAAAGATTACTCAAATGCAATTAATATGGTGCCTGTAGTAGGATATATTATCACAGGTGAAGATGGAAATTTTCATACAACAATTGATATTGATGGAAATCTAACTGATCCAACTTTTGAAACACATACATTAAAAAATACAGCAAGTGGGATTTTTGGAGTAATCAAACGAATTGTAACTCTACCTATCAAGGCATTTGAGATGTTAGATAGTAATTCTTCAACACCACAAGAGGCAGAAGAAAATAAAAAAATTGTAGATCAACTTATAGATCCATCATATTGATAGTAGTAAGAGTATATTATTAAAAAATATGTTATTATTATCCAATGATAAATTAAAGGAATTTTATGTTTAAAACTTTAGATGATAATTCAGTAAACTTAGATAAAAATCTTAAATTGATGAGTATTTCAGCTATTGTATTGGTTGTATTATTTATCTATACGATATTTAAAAGTGATACAGCAATACATAATGGTAGCTATTTAATAGGTATTGGATTTTTATTTATACTGATGTTTGTAGCTTTCTTTTTACAAAAATATAAATCAAAACTCAAAACAAATTCAGCTTTTAGTAAAGAATTAGCAAGTGCTACATCACAAACAAAAGAGAATTTAAGAGATGCTTATGTATCTAAAATAGAATCTGTAAAAACAGATACAACATTTGATGATGTAGCAGGGATAGATGATATTAAAGGTGAATTAGAGGAGATTGTAGATTTTTTAAATAACCCTAAAAAATATAAAAAATATGATGTTAGTTTGCCAAAAGGTGTGCTTTTAGTAGGACCTCCAGGGGTTGGTAAAACACTTATTGCAAAAGCTGTTGCTGGTGAAGCAAAAGTTCCATTTTTTTATCAAAGTGGTGCTAGTTTTGTTCAGATATATGTGGGTATGGGAGCAAAAAGGGTAAAAGAGTTATTTAATGAAGCTAAAAAAAATGCACCAGCTATTATATTTATAGATGAGATAGATGCAGTAGGTAAAAGTAGAGGTAGCAGCAATGATGAAAGGGAAGCAACACTAAATGAATTATTAACTCAAATGGATGGATTTGATGGTAAAAGTGGAGTAATAGTAATAGCTGCTACAAATAAGATAGAGGTTTTAGATGAAGCACTTTTAAGGGCAGGGCGATTTGATAGAAGAGTATTTTTAACTTTACCATCAAAAGAGGATAGAAAAAAGATATTAAACTTATATCTAAAACACAAAAAATATGAGATTGATATAGATAAATTAGCTTATGATACAAGTGGATTTAGTAGTGCTGGATTAGCTACACTAGTAAATGAATCACTTTTAAATATGATTAAAAACAATAGATCATCTATCACACAAGAAGATATCGATATAGCTAAAAAGAAAGTTGAGTTTGGAAAAAAACAACACAAAATCTTAACACCAGAACAAAAAGATATCTTAGTAACATATCAAGCTACAAAAGCTTTTATTAGTGGTAAAAAAGTAGCATTGTTTGATGAAGGTTTATCTGTGGATGATATTATTTATCCATCTAAAACTCAACTTGAAAATATGATAAAAGCAAATCTAGCAGGAATAGTAGGTTTAGAGGTGATCAAAAATGAGCCTTATGTGGTATTTTATAGTGAGCTATCTAAAGCAAAAGAGTTAGCAAAAGATATGGTTGAAAAATATGATATGGCAGTATCTGTTGAGAATGTGATCCAAAGCCTAAAAGCACAACTTAGACAAACTATATCAGAATCTGTAAATCAAGAGAAAATCAACCAATTAAAAGAGCAGTTAATAGAAGATGAGGTTGTAAATAGTTGATATATTTTAGTGGATTTTCACTCAAAGATGAGCAGGAGTTGTTTAAAGATTATATCATAAAGGGTGATTTTACAGTTTGTGGTTTTAGTTATGGTTCGCAAAAAGCACTAGAATATGTTTTAAATACTACAAAAAGAGTAGATCTATTGCAACTTTTTTCACCAGCATATTTCAATGATAAAAGTGATAAATATAAAAAGTTCCAGCTAAAAGCATTTCATAAAGATAAAATATCTTACGGTAATAGTTTTTTTTCTAATAGTGGATTTACACAAAACCAAAAACAATATTTTTCATTAGGCATAAAAGAGGAACTAGAAGAACTTTTGTATTATAAATGGGATGAAAAAAAACTACAATTTATAGTATCAAAAGGTATAGATATTGAGGTTTATTTAGGTTTGGATGATAAAATTATCAATCCTAAAAAAACAGCTGATTTTTTTCGTAAATATTGTGAAGTTTATGCTATCAAGAATCTACAACATAACCTTTGTAACTTTTAAATCTTTTCTTTTTAATATATTGAATTATAGCGGTTATAGCTATTTTTTGAATTTAGTATGGATTAATTATAGTCTTATAAGAAAGATATGATTCCAGAAA
>CAJXII010000143.1 GCA_913054415.1 uncultured Arcobacter sp. | reverse complement strand
ATACTTTTTTAGAATTGGATGGTAGATTTTATATTATGGATTTATTTGGGTTAATCAAAGCTAAATCGCTATTATAGTAAAATAGTGTATGATTAAAATATATAATGCAAAAGAAAATAACTTAAAAAATATTGATTTAGAGATTCCTAAAAATAAACTTATTGTTTTTACAGGTTTAAGTGGAAGTGGAAAATCAACTTTAGCTTTTGATACACTATATGCTGAAGGGCAAAGACGATATATAGAGTCACTTAGTGCCTATGCTAGACAGTTTTTAGATAAAGTTGGTAAACCAGATGTTCAAAGAATAGAGGGTTTAACTCCTGCTATTGCTATAGATCAAAAAACTACATCTAAAAATCCAAGGTCAACAGTTGGAACTATTACAGAGATATATGATTATCTAAGATTGTTATATGCAAGAGTAGGGGGGCAGCATTGTTTTAAATGTGGTAAGCCAATATCTAAAATGAGTAGTTCAGATGTTATAGAACAAGTGCTAAATCTACCAACAAATGCAAAAATAGTGATTTTATCTCCATTGATCAACCGTAAAAAAGGAACTTTTGCTGATTTATTTGAATCATTAAGAGCAAAAGGTTATGTAAGAGCTATGATTGATGGTATTATGGTTAGGCTTGATGAGGAGATAGAGTTAAGTAAGACTCAAATGCACACTATTAAAGTTGTAATCGATAGAGTTGTAGTAAAAGATGAAAATAAACAAAGAATTGCTCAAGATGTTGAGAAAGGTTTAAAAGAGAGTTTTGGAGAGTTGGAGATAGATATATTAAATCATAAAGAATTAGGTATTGAAGAACATATCCATTATAGCGAACATATGGCATGTTTTGATTGTAAAATATCTTTTGAACCATTAGAACCTCTTAGTTTCTCTTTTAATTCACCCAAAGGTGCTTGTTCTACTTGTGATGGACTTGGGATTAGATATACTTTAGATATGAAAAAAGTGATAAATGAAGAGTTATCTATAGATGATGGTGCTATTAAGATAATATATGGATTTAACAAAGGGTATTATTTTAAGATGTTAAAAGCTTTTTGTCAAACAGTTGGTATAGATACTACTATACCGTTTAAAGAGTTAGAATCTCATCAAAAAGGTGCTATTTTAAATGGTAGCATTGAGGATGTAAAATTTCTTTGGAAAAGGCATAAACTTACTAGAAAATGGGAAGGTATTATTAAAATAGCTTACAATATGGTCAAAGATGAAAAAGATATGGAAAATTTTATGATTGAAAAAAGATGTGATATTTGTGATGGTCATAGATTAAAACAATCATCTCTTGCAGTTAAAGTTGCCAATAAAAATATAGCTTCGATTATAGATATGCCTATTGAGGATGTTTATAAATTTTTTCATAATGATAAAAATTTTGACTATTTTAATAATAAACAAAAACTTATAGCAACTCCTATTTTAAAAGAGATAAAAGAGAGAATATATTTTTTATATGATGTTGGGCTAGGGTATATTACACTAGGAAGAGATGCTAGAACTATAAGTGGAGGGGAAGCTCAAAGGATTAGAGTTGCTTCACAAATAGGTTCAGGACTTACTGGTGTTATGTATGTGTTGGATGAGCCTAGTATTGGGCTACATGAAAGAGATACAGCAAAGCTTATAAAAACTCTTCAAGCCTTAAGAGATAAAGGTAATACTGTAATTGTTGTTGAGCACGATAAAGAGACTATGCAAGCTGCTGATTTTATTGTAGATATTGGACCAAAAGCTGGTAAATATGGGGGAGAAGTTGTATTTAGTGGAACTATGGAAGAGTTATTAAAGCAAAATACACTTACATCGCAATATCTAAATGGCCACAAAAAGATAGATTATTTCAAAAATAGACCTCAAGAGGAGTTTATACAAATAAATAATGTCAATATAAACAATATAAAAGAGTTAAATGTAAAAATTCCACTTAAAAATCTATGTGCAATCACAGGTGTAAGTGGTAGTGGTAAAAGTTCGCTTATACTTCAAACACTTTTACCTGTAGCAAAAGAGCTTTTAAATCATGCAAAAAAAGTAAATAAAGTTGATGGAGTAAGTATTGATGGGCTTGATAAACTTGATAAAGTGATATACCTTGATCAGTCCCCAATAGGAAGAACACCAAGAAGTAATCCAGCAACATATACAGGTTTGATGGATGAGATTAGGAAAATATTTGCACAAACAAAAGAGAGCCAATTAAGAGGTTATGCAATAGGGCGATATAGTTTTAATGTCAAAGGTGGTAGATGTGAAAAATGTCAAGGTGAAGGTGAGATTAAAATAGAGATGCACTTTTTACCAGATATTATGGTCAAATGTGATGATTGTGGTGGTGCAAGATATAATCCTCAAACATTAGAGATACTATATCGTGGTAAATCTATTGCAGATGTGTTGAATATGAGTGTTGATGAAGCTTTGGAATTTTTTCATAAAGTTCCAAAAATTTATGCAAAATTAAAAACTCTTAGTGATGTTGGTTTGGGGTATATCACTTTAGGACAAAATGCAGTTACATTAAGTGGCGGGGAAGCTCAAAGGATAAAACTAAGTAAAGAGCTAAGTAAAAAAGATACTGGAAGAACTTTGTATATTTTGGATGAACCAACTACGGGGCTTCATTTTGCAGATATTGATAAACTAACACAAGTGTTACATCATCTAGTAGAGTTAGGTAACTCTGTGATTGTGATTGAACATAATTTGGATATTATTAAAAATGCTGATTATATAATCGATATGGGTTATGAAGGTGGAGCAAAAGGTGGGCAAATAATAGCTACTGGAACACCTAAAGAGTTGGCAAATGATTATAAACAAAGTGGTAGTTATACGGGGTATTATTTATCAAAAGAGATATAAATAATTATTGTATTAATTAGTAATTTGCTACAAATTTATACAAAATACAAGATT
>CAJXII010000142.1 GCA_913054415.1 uncultured Arcobacter sp. | reverse complement strand
TAATTATAGAGTAATTTGGCTTGTTGTCTAATTGGGTATGGATTTATTAGGGAAATAAAGATAATAGTAAATTTAATAATTAATGTGTTATTATACAACTTTAAAAAAATATACAAGGAAACAAAATGAAAATAGCAGTTATTCAAGGACCAAACTTAAATATGTTAGGTGTAAGAGAGCAACATATCTATGGTCCTATGACTTTAGATCAAATTCATGAGCAAATGAAAATGTCAGCAGAGCAAAATGGTATGGAATTAGAGTTTTTTCAATCAAATTTAGAAGGTGAAATAGTAGATAAGATACAAGAGTGTTTGGGTGAAGTTCAAGGTATTTTGATAAATCCAGCAGCTTATTCCCATACAAGTATAGCTATAAGAGATGCTTTAGCAGCAGTTCAGTTACCTACAGTTGAAGTTCATATTTCTAATATATATAAAAGAGAAGAGTTTAGACAAAATTCTATTACTGCACCAAGTTGTACAGGTGTTATTTCAGGGTTTGGTCCATTTGGTTATCATATGGGATTAATAGCATTAACTCAGATATTAAATGAGATGCAAGCGATCTCTCAAGCACAAAATGAAGAAGAAAAATAGTTTTATTTTACAAAACGAAAATAGCATATATTACGAGTGTGGATACAGTTGTGATAATGTTATTTTCTTATCATTAGGTAGTGAATCTTTTTTTATTACTGATGCAAGATATGAATTAGAAGCTAAGCTTTTTGTTCAAAATAGTCAAGTTGTTATATCAAATGATATAATAAAAAGTGCAAAAAAAATACTTACAAAAAACAATATTAAATCTATAACAATCGATCCTTATGATTTTAGTTTGGCACAATTTAAACTATTATCTAAAAAATTGGATATTAAGTTTATTCAAGAGGCTAATTTTTCAAAACAAAAAAGAATTATCAAGACAAATGATGAGATAAAGTTGTTAAAAAAAGCTATGAGTTTAGGTAGAGATGGTTTTGCTAAATTTAATAAGTTTATAAAAAATAGCAATAAATTATATGATGAAAAATATCTAAATTTCAAAGCTATAAGTTGTATGAGCAATTATGGTAAATATGATCTAAGCTTTGATCCTATCGTAGCAGTAGATCAAAATTCAGCAAAACCACATGCTCTTCCTACAAAAGATAAATATGATAAAAAAACTAATCTTTTACTTATGGATGCTGGGATAAAATACAAAAGATATTGTAGTGATAGAACTGTAACTTATATTAATAAAAAAGATAAATTTCAACAAAAAATATATGATATAGTCTCAAAAGCACAACAAACAGCTATCAAAAAAGCAAAAGCTGGTATGAAAGCATCTAAAGTAGATGCTATAGCTAGACAAATTATAGATAAAAAAGGTTATGGTAAATATTTTGTCCATAGCACAGGACATGGAGTGGGACTTGATATCCACGAATACCCAAATATCTCATCTAAAAGTGATGTTATTTTGGAAGAGAATATGGTTTTTACGATAGAACCAGGCATCTATTTACCAGATAGGTTTGGTATAAGGATAGAGGATACTGTTGCTATACAAAATGGTAGAGCAGAAATATTATAAATATAAATAAAGGAAAAATATGCATTTAGAGGTTACACCAGAAGTTATTATGACACAATTAGGTTATTCAAGAAGTGATAAGATATTAAATCAAATAGAAAAAATTATTAGCAATACAAAAGGTTTTGATAAATTTGCAAAACATATTATTAGTTTAAATGATTCACTTAAACATATAGATTCTTATGTAGCACTTTCAAATAGTGTTGATTATTTTAAAATCAAATGTGAGCAAACAAATTCAGAAAATATAGTAAAAGAATTTACAGAGATTGTAGAACATTTTGCAAATAAATATAATGTAACTCTTGAAAAAGTTGCCAATAAAGAGGTATATTATATAAAAGGGATACAATAATATGATAAATAAGAGTTTTATTACAAATCTAATCGCATCTATTGTTGCAATATGTGGATATATTTTAGATCAAAATAGTTTATTTATGATAGGACTCTTTGCATTAAGTGGATCAGTTACAAACTCTTTAGCAATATATATGCTTTTTGAAAAAATCCCATTTTTATATGGAAGTGGAGTGATAGAAGCTAAATTTGAGACATTTAAAAGCTCTATACATTCACTTATAATGGAACAATTTTTCAATCAAGAGAATTTGAAAAAGTTTTTTGAAAATGAGTTTGCAAACAACCGAAGTAAATATGATTTTACTACTATTATTGAAAATACAGATTTTACTGTAGCATTTGATAGTCTAAAATCAGCAGTGATGGAGTCATCTTTTGGTGGTATGCTTGGTATGTTTGGTGGAGAAAAAGCATTAGATCCTTTAAAAGAACCATTTACAAAAAAGATAAAATCTTCTATAAATAGTATCGTGCATACTGATAGTTTTCAACAAAGTTTACAAAAAAGTTTTGCCAAAGATGATATTCAACAAGATATATTAAGAACCATAGATAATATTGTCAAAAAAAGAATAGATGAATTAACACCACAAATTGTAAAACAAATAATTCAAGAACTTATCAAAGAGCATCTAGGATGGTTAGTGATCTGGGGCGGAGTATTTGGTGGACTAATTGGTTTAGTCTCATCTTTTCTAGTTTAGCCCTTATTTAAGGGCTTTAAGGTTTGAAATTTTAAAATTTTACAACAATTTTTTACAACAAATGGTAAGAAATATGATAAAAATTGATTAAATATGAAGATATAAATTTTTAAATCTTGATTTGCTATTTGGCTCCAACTTTTCCCATTACTACTTTTATCGTTTTAATTAAAATTACAAAATCAGCCCAAAGTGACCAATTCTTGATATACCAAACTTCCAATTCATTTCGTTCTTTAAATGTCAATTCATTTCTACCACTTACTTGCTGTCAAGCGAACTGCTAAAATGGGCAGGTAAAGTTTGATTTTGGAATTCAATTT
>CAJXII010000141.1 GCA_913054415.1 uncultured Arcobacter sp. | reverse complement strand
ATTAAGGGATATTACTCAAAGATTACTTGGTTTTAGGTGCGAAAGTTAAGTTATTAAATATACTTTTGAAAACTGTAGGTCTTATTAAAAAGTCTGAAGAAGATTTACTCTTCTCCTGATATAGTTTCTCCATTGTAAGTGATGATACCACTTGTGTAGTTTGATACATGTTTCCATCCCATATCTATCATCACATGTTGGCAATATGCACTTCTGCTTCCTGTTAAACAGTATAAAATAGTAGGTTTATCTTTTTGATCTTCAATTTGTCCTAGTTGATTATAAAAAGATGTTGTAGGGATAAGATAATCTGTCCCTTTTATCCTTTGTTGCATCCACTCCATCCATTCTCTTACATCTACTAGATTGAAATCTATCATACCTAACTCTCTAGCTTCAAGTAAAGCGATAATCTCTTCTCCATCTAGCTGTGGATGAGCTAGTATCGCTTCACACTCCTCTTTGCTTAATCCTCTTGAGTGTGTTCGTGCAGTTTCTTCAGCTGTTAATTCTATCGCATTTGCTTTTGCATATTCAGGTGTGCAGAAGATCCCACAGTGACATTTCCCTTCGTTTGGTATTTCGTGTTCTAAAGCAGGTTTACAAGGACAGATTCTATTATTTGCAGCTTTTCTTTCCTCTTTTGTTTCCCCTTCAACCATAAAACAAGGACAATATCTTTTATTGTAGATTATTTTATTTCGTGCAAGTCCCATTGTTACACCCTCATTTACATCTTCCATAGGGTTGTAAACAAATCCAAAATTTTCACATACTTTATCTGTAAATTTTTTTGTTTTTGCTAATTCTTCTTGAAATTCAGGTGAATTCATATCTATTTTAATCATATATTTTTTCCTTTGTTATGTCTATATAAATATTTTGATAATATTGTATTTAGTTGTTTTGATAAATTCTCATCAAAACTTTTTAGTGTATTTTCACATTTAGTAGCTAAAGTATTTGCATTATTTATAGCTTCATCTAGTCCTAATAAATTGACAAAAGAGTTTTTATTGCTATCGTTTGCTGTTGTTTTACCAGCTTCCTCTTCGCTACAAGTTTCATCTATGATATCATCTTGGATTTGAAATAAAAGTCCAATATCTATACCAAAATCATAAAGCTTATTTTGTTCGTTAATCGAAAGATTTGATATTATAGCTCCCATCTTTAATGATCCAGCTATTAGTCTGGCAGTTTTGTGAATATGTAAAAACTCAAGATTGTTTAGTTCAAGTTTTTTATTTTCAAAATAACAATCTATTGCCTGACCTATAATCATCCCATCAATTCCACCATCACTACTTAGTGTTTTAATAAGATCAATTTTAATATCATTTGATAGTGGTGCATTTGCTATAAGATTGAAAGAGTGTGTATTTAGTGCATCACCTACAAGTATAGCAGTTACTTCATCAAAAGATTTATGTAAAGTGGGATGTCCTCTTCTTAGATTGGCATTATCCATAGCTGGTAGATCATCATGGATCAATGAATATGTATGAAGCATCTCAACTGCAAGGGCTACAGGCATAGAGTTATCAACTAAAAGTTCAGAATAAGCTTCCACTACACTAAGTAAAAGCATAGGTCTAAATCTTTTCCCTCCAGCTTTTAACATATCTTGCAAAGCTTCTTCAAAAATTGGATGAAAAGTTTTTGATTGTGGTAAATTATTTAATAAATATTGTTCAAATTTATCTAAAAGGTTACTGCTCACTACTATTTCTCTTGCTATTTGTTATTAAATGGATTCAATCCACCCATCATATTCATAGCCATAGCTTTTTTTGAATCATCACTTTGTTTTAATACATCATTCATAGCAGATATAAGAAGTATTTGCAATGAATCTTTATCCTCTAGTAGGCTATCATCTACTTGAAGATCTATAACTTCACTATTTCCATTGATTGACATTTTTATCATACCACCACCAACAGAAGAAGTAAAAATCTGATTTGCACCATCTTCTTTTGCTTTTGCTGCCATATCTTGGACTTGATTCATCACATCCCCAAGATTTATTTTACTTAAATCTATACCTTCAAACATTATTTATCACTTCCTACTAATTCATTTGTAATTTGAGTAATATTATTGTCATTATCTACATGCACAACAATTGGTTTATACTCTTCTAGCTCTTTTTCATGATATGAAGCATAGGCAATAACAATTATCTTATCTCCAATCTCTACTTTTCTCGCAGCTGCTCCATTTAGACACATATCTTTTGATCCTCTTGCCCCTTTTATAATATAGGTTGAAAATCTTTCTCCATTGTTGATATTTACAATTTCTACTTTTTGCCCAACTCTAAGTTTTGAAGCATCTAGTAGATCCTCATCAATTGTAATCGAACCTATATAGTTTAGATTTGCATCTGTAACTGTGGCTCTGTGAATTTTACTATACAACATATCAAATGTCATCTTTTATATTCCTACTCTTAACTTAATTTTTGTGGCTCACCCCAAAATTGTTCAGGGATAAGATACTCTTCTACAGGTCTTCCACCTATAATATGTTCATCTATAATTCTATCTATTTTTTCCTTAGTAAGTTGAACATACATATGATGACCTGGTTCCATTAACATTACAGGACCCATTTGACATCTTCCTAAACAGCTAGTTCTTATAGGTTGAACAGGACCCATAAGTCCTTTTTCCATAAGTCTTTGAGACATATGGTTAAAAAGATCTCTTGTTTGCTCACTTACACAAGATGGTTTTGGCATACCAGGAGGTGAAGATTGCTCACATTTGAATATATAAAAAGTTGGTTGTGGAATTGTTGGCATTTCCATAATATTTCCTTGTTTTAAATTTAATGTGAATTTTATCTGAGATTGCTTAAATCTTTCTAAAATATATTTATTATAAAGGAAAAGGGAAGATATTATGATAGAATAATATCTTCTTTGCCTTCAAATTGTTTATCTTCAGTATCTTTAACTATCACTTGTGAAATATTTTGAGTTTGCATAGCTATATCTTTTGCATGATTTGCAGCAGTAGCATTTTGTTGTGTTTGACTATCAAGATTATTAATAGTATTATTAACTTAACTTTCGCACCTAAAACCAAGTAATCTTTGAGTAATATCCCTTAATG
>CAJXII010000140.1 GCA_913054415.1 uncultured Arcobacter sp. | reverse complement strand
TATGCTATTTGTATTATTTATTTTATTGATAAAATATCTAACTCAAATATCTAATAATTTTGATATTTTAGTTAAAAAGATCAACGATACCATCAAATCAATCGATCAGATTCAAAATCAAACAGAAGATATTTTAGATTCAAATGAATTTGATACAAATAGAGATCTTTCTTTATCTAAAAAAGAGGATGCTATTATTGAAGCTTTAGATGAATTAATCTACACAAAAAACAAACTTCAATATCTTCAAAAAAATATAGATGATCTTAAAAAACTTAAAAAGAATTAAATCTTATTTATTAATAAACTTTTTTGCCTTAAGTCAAATTTTTTTTATACCTAATATGTTATTATTCTGCTAATTGGATATTTATCCAAAACAATTAAAGGAGAAAAAATGGCTAATTTTTTTAGTAAATTATCTACGGTAGCTCTAGGAACTACAATTGCAGCAACTACAATGTTTGGTGCAAGTGGTGAGTTAGCAAAGATAATGAAGCAAAGAGGTCTTACAGAAAAAGATGTTATCCATGCAGCTAAAACATATGTTCCTACTGGTGGTAGAGATGATTATATAGTTTTTAGTTCTGGTGGTCAATCTGGACAAATACTTGTATATGGAGTTCCATCTATGAGAATTCTAAAATATGTTGCTGTATTTACACCAGAGCCTTGGCAAGGTTATGGATATGATGAAGATAGTAAAAAAGTTTTACGACAAGGTAACATTAGAGGAAGAGAAATTAATTGGGGTGATACTCACCATCCAGCTCTTTCTGAAAAAGATGGAAAATACGATGGAAAATGGTTGGTAATCAATGATAAAGCTAATCCAAGATTAGCAGTAATTGATTTAAATGATTTTGAAACAAAACAAATTGTTGTAAATCCTGTATTTAAATCAGATCATGGTGGAGCATTCTTTACTCCAAACTCTAAACATATCTTAGAAGCTTGTCAATATGCAGCTCCTTTTGATAATAACTATCATCCAATCGAAGAGTATAAAGAAACATATCGAGGTGGGGTAACTGTATGGGGATTTAATCCAAAAATTGGAAGAATTGATCCTAAAGATTCATTTACAATTGAGATGCCTCCATATATGCAAGATCTAAGTGATGCAGGTAAAGCTGCAAGTGATGGTTGGGGATTTACAAACTCTTTCAACTCTGAAATGTATACAGGTGGTATTGAAGTAGGTATGCCTCCATTTGAAGCTGGTTGTTCAAGAAACGACACTGACTTTTTACATGTTTATAACTGGAAAAAACTTTATAAATTATCAAAAGATCCAAAAAATGTAAAAATCATAAATAATTCAAAAGTTATCCCTATGGATGTAGCTATTAAAAATAATTGTTTATTTTTAGTTCCTGAGCCAAAATCACCACATGGTGTTGATGTATCTCCAGATGGTGAATATATTACAGTTTGTGGAAAACTTGATACTCACGCATCTGTGTATAAATGGTCAAAAATTAAAAAATTAATTGACAATCATGAATATGCTGGGAAAGATCCTTATGGTATTCCTATTCTTGATATGAAAAAAGCACTTCATGGTCAAGTAGAACTTGGTCTTGGGCCATTGCATAATCAATATGGTAAAAAATGGAAAGAAGGTATAATCTATACTTCACTTTATGTTGATTCTCAAGTTGTAAAATGGAACTATAAAAAACTTAAAGTGTTAGATAAAATTAATGTTCACTATAATATTGGTCACCTTTGTGGTATGGAAGGTAAATCTTCAGATCCTCAGGGAGATTATATTATAGCACTTAATAAACTTGCGATTGATAGATTTGATCCAGTTGGTCCACTTCACCCACAAAATCACCAATTAATTGATATTCGTGGTAAAAAAATGGATATGCTAGTTGATATGCCTTTACCTTTAGGAGAGCCACATCAAGCTGTAGCAATTAGAGCTAGTAAATTACATCCTGAAGTTAGATATAAAATGGGAACAAATACTAAAACTGGTAAATTACATAAAGGTAGAACTTTAGCTGGTCAAGAAAGAGTTGAGAGAAAAGGTAACCATGTATATATCTATGGAACACTTGTAAGATCTCATATTAACCCTGAGAGAGTTACAGTTAATAAAGGTGATAAAGTAACATTCTACTTAACTAACCTTGAAAGAGCTGAAGATGAAACTCATGGATTTACAGTTGATAACTTTGATATTCACGGATCACTTGAACCAGGTGAAACAATAGAATTAGATTTTACTGCTGATATTGAAGGTGTATTCCCATACTATTGTACAGAGTTCTGTTCTGCACTTCACTTAGAGATGATGGGTTACTTAATGGTTAAAGATCCAAACAAAAAATATGTTTCGGCTCAAAAACTAAAAATGAAAACTATGAGCAAAGCTGAACTAAAAGCTGAGTATGACAAAACTGTTGCAGTAAATACTGCTACTGATGCTGTTATTCAATCAGTTGTTAAATTCTTAAAAGAAAATCATTTTGAAAAATACCCAACTGTTAAAAACCTTGTAACTGATGCACTTGATCAATATGGAAAAATTAAAGGTGAAAAAGCTAAATCTGATAAAGCTGTAAAAGCTGGTGATTTAGAAAAAGCTGTTCTATTTGAAAATATGATTTGGCAATATATGGTTAAAACTGCAGATGTTGGTATTAGAGCAAAAGATTTACTTGTAAGAAAAATTGCTACTCCTCAATCAAGTGCTGCACAAGCTGGTGAAAGAGCATTTGGAGAAGGTGGATGTGGTGGATGTCACGTTATTGGTAAAGTATCATCAGGTCCAGATTTAACAGGTGTGCTTCAAAGACATGAAAACGCTGAAAAATGGGTTCATGATTTTGTAAAAAATCCTGCTAGTAAATATAAAGAACCTTATGTTGAAGGTATGATTAATTACTTTAATCTAAGAATGCCTAATCAACATATGAATGATGAAGAGATTAAAAACATTATTGAATACCTAAAATGGGTTGATGATAATGCTAACTTATTCTAATATAAGTTTCTTCTATTAATGAAAAAGGGAAAGCTATTTTAGCTTTCCCTTTTTTTATTTGACCTATATCAACTATAAATTTTATAAAAAATGGTATTCCCTAATAAATCCATACCCAATTAGACAACAAGCCAAATTACTCTATAATTAG
>CAJXII010000139.1 GCA_913054415.1 uncultured Arcobacter sp. | reverse complement strand
ATTATAGCTAAAATATGCTTTAAACTTGGTTAAGAGTTATTGGTGGATTTAACTAATCAACATCAAGTAAATAATAAGTTTTATAGCTAAAATATTATATAATGGCAACTATTAAAAAATTTGGAGTTTAAAATATGGGATTAGATGTATATAATCAACAAGCTGCGGTAACTGATGACCCATATATGTTGATATTAAAACTTTATGAGGGATTACTAAAATATTTATCTTTTGTAAAGAATGCGATTGAAGAGGGAAGTATTGAAGAGAAGTTTAACTATATCAACAAATCAATAGCAATTTTTGATGAACTTAGAAATATTCTTGATTTTGATGGGGGAGATATAGCTTATTATCTTGATGGATTATATCTATATCAGATTGAAACACTATTTAGTGCTGGTATAGATGATAATCTCAATGCTATAGAGCAAGTAAGTAAAGTTGTTCAAGGATTGATAGAAGCATGGAAAGACGAAACAGGTCTTTAAAAGCACTTGAAGAATTAAAATATATTGATTCTTTGGATGATCAGCAAAGAGCCAAACAACTTCTTGTTTGGTCAAATAGTTATATGACTGAGAGTATTGTAGAAAGTTTTGATTTGAGTTTAGCAAATTTAAAAGAGTTAGCTGAACTTTTTTATAAAAATATTAATTTTTTAAAATCTTATAGAGAAGAGATAAAAATTCAACTTGATAATAAAGATAAAATTAAAAGTTTTTTTCAGTAATATATTATAGTATGCAAGGTTATATTATAAATATCAATAGTGTTCGTGATGAGGATTTAATCGTTACTATTTTAAGTGAAGATTATTTATATACTACATATAGATTTTATGGCACTCGCCACTCTATAATCAACATAGGTTTTAAGATAGATTTTGAACTAGAAAGAAATTTTAAAAGTAATATTCCTAGATTAAAAGATGTTTTACATATAGGATTTTCATGGATTCTTGATAGAGAAAAACTATATTGTTGGCAAAGATATATTAAGCTTTTTTATCCACATTTAAAAGATGTAGATAATATAGATAGATTTTATATTGAGTTATTAGATGATTTAGCTCATAAGATGATTAAACAAAATCCAAAAAGAGCAATCATAGAGAATTATATATTATTATGTCAATATGAGGGTAGATTGCATACAGAGTATGAGTGTTTATTATGTGATCAACCTATAACAAAAGATATTTCAGTAGTAAGAAGTTTTTTACCTACACATAGTAGTTGTAGTTATAGTAGGGCATTTGATTTGCAAAATATAAAAGAGTTATTTGAAGAAAAAACATTAGTTAAATTTAGTGATGATGAAGTTGAATATCTATGGAATATTTTACTTCAAGGATTGTAAAAGTCAATTTTAGATAAAATGGCAAAAAACTTTTAAGGAAGATATATGAAAAAATTATTTTTAATAATAGGAGCTCCAGGAAGTGGTAAAACTACTGATGCAGAACTTATAGCACAAAAGCATACAGATATTACTCACTATAGCACAGGTGATATGTTTAGAGCTGAAGTTGCTAGTGGAAGTGAATTAGGAAAAACAATAGATAGTTATGTAAGTAAAGGTAATCTTGTGCCTATTGATATAGTAATAGATACTATTGTAACTGCTATTAAAAATGCTCCAACTCCAACTGTTATTATAGATGGTTATCCAAGAAGTGTAGAGCAGATGGAAGAGTTAGATAAATATCTTAAAACACAAGATGAAGTTGAACTTGTAAATGTTATAGAGGTTGAAGTTAGTGAAGAGGTAGCTTGTGATAGAGTTTTAGGAAGAGCAAGAGGTGCTGATGATAATGTAGAGGTATTTAATAATAGAATGAAAGTTTATACAGAACCTTTAGAAGCAATTCAGTCATTTTATGAAGATAAAAATCTTTTGATGAAAATTAATGGTGAAAGAACTATTGAAGAGATAGTAAATGAGATGGATCAGTTTATTCAATCTCAAATCTAATTAACTAATTCAAAAGAATTATTTAGATTCTTTTGAATTGATATTTTTTTCTAAATCATATAACTTATATCTAATATGTTTAAATTTCTCACTATCTTTTGTTGAGATTAGTTTTGCAAATTCTTCTAAAACTCTGCTACTTTCTTGAGCTCGTTTAAAATTTGATATAAGAATAGAATTCAAATCCTCTCTGGATTGTTCACTTGAAGTTGATTGTTTTAAAACATCATTATTTATATCTCTATTTTCTAAAAGTTCAGAATATGATTCTAGTCTTGATAGATGTCTTAGATTTTTTAGTTGAAGTGAAATATCTTTATTGTTATATATATATCTGAAAATATCTTCAACAACTCTGATGCCTTCTCTTAATCGATTAAGATTGGCATCAATGAGTCGTAAAGTTTGTTTAGTCATCACTACTATTAAATGCAGCTAAAATTTGTAGAAGAGAGATAAATAGATTTAGGAAATCTATATATAATGCAATTGCAGCTTCAATTGGAGTGCTAAATCCACCTCTTATAATTTGTTGTGTATCATATAATATAAAAGCACTAAATACTAAAGCACCAATTCCTGCTATTGCTAACTGTAATACAGGTGAATGAAAAAATATATTACTTAAACTTGCTACAACTAATATAATAACAGCAATAAAAAGCATTTTACCCATAGCTGAAAAATCTCTTTTAGTTGTCATAGCAAACATAGAGATTCCTCCAAATGCAACAGATGTCATTAAAAATGCTTGTGCAACTATAGCTGCACCACCTGGCATCATAAATACTGAGCTTAAAAGCGGTGTTAATGTCAATCCGCTTAAAAATGTAAATCCAAATAATACAGCTAGATTGATCCCTGGTTTATCTTTTACAGCATATAACCCAAAAAGAAATACAAATTCAAGTATAACTAATCCCCAATACCAACTAGCTATAGCACTTACCATTCCTAAACCTATATATGCCCCAGCAGATGCTGCAAGTAACGAACTAGCAAATAGTTGATATGTAGATTTTAAAAAAGTTATTAACTCTGCTTTTGTTCCTACACTATGTCTTGAAGAAGTATATGCCTCTTCAGATCTATTATATGTTGTATTATTGTGTGATAAATAATCTCTATTATACATAATAAAACCTCCTTGATTTTAATTTTATGAATTCTATACTTATTCTATTAAATATAACTTTAAAA
>CAJXII010000138.1 GCA_913054415.1 uncultured Arcobacter sp. | reverse complement strand
TTATACCATATTTTTTATAAAATTACTATTTTATGGGATTTATTGAAAATCCATTTAAGAAACATATAAGCTATAACAATATATAATCCCAAACTTAAAAAAATAATGGAGTTCTTTTGTGTTTGATAGTTTAACAAATTCATTTAAAACAGTTGTTGGTAAGATTAGATATAAAGATGATGAAAAAGCTTTAAAAAAAGCATTAACTGATCTAAGAAAATCACTTTTACAATCTGATGTTCATCATAAAACAACAAAAGAGCTTGTAACAAAAGTTGAATTAGAAACCAAAAAAAATGGTATAGGACAAGAATCTTTCCTAAATGCTTTAAAAACTTCTTTAACAAATATTCTTACTACTACAGGAAATCAAGGTTTTGTATTTAGTAATAGATCTGCTTTAACAACTATTTTAATGACAGGATTACAAGGTAGTGGGAAAACTACAACTACTGGTAAGTTAGCTACATATCTAAAACAAAGAAAGAAAAAAGTTCTAATTGCGGCCGCTGATCTACAAAGATTAGCAGCTGTTGAGCAACTAAAACAGATATCTGAACAAATAGAAGTTGATATATATTATGATGATAATGAAACAAATCCTGTAAATATAGCAAAAGCAGCAAAACAAAAAGCACAAGATGGTTTATATGATGTTTTACTTATAGATACAGCTGGACGATTGGCTATAGATGATGAGCTTATGACTCAACTAGCAGATATAAAAAATAGTATCGATCCAGATGAGATTTTTTATGTAGCTGATTCACTTACAGGTCATGATGCAACAAAAACTGCAATCACTTTCAAAGAAAAAATCGGTATTGATGGTGTTATATTATCAAAATTTGATGGGGATACAAAAGGTGGAGTTGCTATATCTTTAGCACATCAAGTTGGGATACCTTTAAGATTTATAGGTATTGGTGAAAAGATGCCAGATATTGAGGTATTTATACCAAATAGAATTGTATCACGACTTATGGGTGCTGGAGATGTTGATGGTTTGGCAGAAAAAGCAGCAGCTGTAATAGATGAGAAAAAAGTTAAAGAGGTTACTAAAAAGATAAAAAAAGGTGAATTTAATTTCAACGATTTTTTAGATCAACTTGAGATGATGAAGAAATTGGGTTCTATGAAATCTATACTATCTATGATACCAGGTATGTCACAAATGGCTGGGCAACTAAAAAATGTTGATTTAGAAAACTCATCAGAGATAAAAAGGATAAAAGCTTTAATAAGCTCTATGACTCCAAAAGAGAGAGAAACACCAAGTATTTTAAATCTAAGTAGAAAAAAACGGTTAGCAAAAGGGGCAGGACTTAGTGAAGTTCAAGTTAATAAAATTCTAAAACAGTTTAAAAATGCTTCAAAAATGGCAAAAAAACTATCTGGTAAAGGTGGTAAAGATATGCAAAAAATGTTAGCCCAAATGGGACAAGGTGGATTACCACAAGGTTTAGGAAGATAACAAGCGCTAGTGTTAAGTGCTAAGATGAAGACTTAAAGTTGTTCTTTTTAGCACTTAACATACAAAGTTAAATCAAAACAAAAAGGAAAAAATATGACAGTAATTAGACTTACAAGAATGGGAAGAAATAAAAAACCATTTTACAGAATCGTTGTAACAGACAGCAGAAAAAGAAGAGATTCAGGATGGATAGAATCAATTGGATATTACAATCCAGTATCTGATCCTAAAGTATTAAAATTTGATCAAGAAAGACTTGATTATTGGTTAAGTGTTGGTGCTAAACCATCTGAGAGAGTTCAAAAATTGACAGGTATTAAAAAATAAGTTTTATTATGGTAGAAGAATTTGTTGAACAATATACCAAACTTATTGTAAATAATCCTGAAGATATTACTATAACTAAAAAGATGATTGATGATAACTTTTGTGAGATCACAATCAATTCAAATCCACAAGATTTGGGTAAGTTAATAGGTAAAAATGGTAATATGATCAATGCTATCAAAACTATATTAAATGGTTGTAAAGCTAAAGATAATATATCTTATAAGATACAAGTTCAAAGTATTTAATGCAACCAAAAGATAAAATCTTTGTAGCAAAACTAGGAAAAACAGTTGGCCTAAAAGGTCAACTGAAACTTCATATTGACTCAGATTTTCCTGAACAATTCAAAAAGAATGCACAATTTATCACAAATAAAAATCAAACACTTATAGTTGAAAGTTTTAATAAAAACAATAATGTTATCAAGTTTTTTGACATAGATGATATCAATAGTGCAAAAAAATATATCAATCAAGAGCTTTTTTCAGATATACAAAATACAAAAAAGTTATGCAAACTTGATAAAAATCAATATTTTTGGTTTGATCTAATTGACTCTTTTGTAGTAGAAGATGATCAAGTTTTAGGGCAAATCAAAGATATTCAAAGATATCCTTTAGGTGATTATTTTGAAATAGCTACCAATGAAAAACTAATCAATGAACAATCTTTACCAAAAATATTTTTATTGCCATACTTAGATAGTTATATCCTTGATGTAGATATCCCAAATAAAACAATCAAAGTTCAAAATGCTTTTGATATTTTAAAAGCTAGTTAGTAGTTAAAATTCAATAGTTCCCTCTATAGAGAAATCAGCTTTAGGATCAAGTTCAGAGTGACTTAAAACAGCAATATTAAGTCCAAATTTTTCAAAAATATCTGATATTTTTCTTCTAAGACTTGGATCTACTATCATAGATACATTATTTATATTTTTTTGAGCTAGTTGCTCTATCATCTCTCTTGTTTTACTTACTAAGTTATTAATTTCAGATATACTAAGCATCAGATGACTAACACCATGTTGCTCTTGTAGTTTACTAATAAAGTTTTGCTCTAGTTCACCTTTGATAGTAATAATATGCAACACCCCATCATTTGCTTTAAATTTATCAGTAATAAGTCTAAATAGTTTTGATCTAACATGTTCTAATACAATCTCAGGAGATTTTGTTACTTCAGTAATATCCGCAAGTGCTTCGACGATAGTTATCATATCTATAATTGGTATATTTTCATGAAGTAGGTCTTTACATACTTTAAGTAGTGTTCCATAAGATATAGTTTTCATAACCTCTTCGATCAGGACAGGGAAGTCTTTTTTTAGTCTTTCTATTATATCTACTATAATGTCCCCAGAAAAAATAACCAATTTCAAGAATATTTATATTCCTAAAT
>CAJXII010000137.1 GCA_913054415.1 uncultured Arcobacter sp. | reverse complement strand
ATACTGCTTAAAATAAAGTTACTATTTTTTATATTATTTATTAGTGGAGTAATAAAAACATAGATAAAGTTTAAGTTTAGCTTTGTTAAAATAATAAAAAACTTTAACAAAGGACTTAATTGGACTACATTGGTATTAAATATGATGGTTGTATCTATGATACACAAACTGCGGAAGCCTTAAATATAAAAGGTGAACAAATTAAAGCTGATAGCTCACAAGAAGCTTTAGAGATATTAAGACATTCTACTGCCCATTTAATGGCACAAGCTATAAAAGATATATATCCAGAAGCAAAATTTTTCGTTGGACCTGTTGTCCAAGATGGTTTTTACTATGATTTTAAAATAGATACACCTTTAAATGATGATGATCTAAAAATTATAGAAAAAAAGATGAAAGAGTTTGCAAAAGCAAAACTTCCTATAGAACGATATGAGATCTCAAGAGATGAGGTAAAAGAAAAATTTGCTAATGATGAACTAAAACAAGCTGTTTTAAAAAATATCACAGATGAGAAACTTACGATATACAAACAAGGTGATTTTGAAGATCTTTGTCGTGGACCCCATCTTCCAAATACAAGGATGATCCAACATTTCAAACTTCTAAGAGTTGCTGGTGCATATTTAGGTGGCGATAGTAATAATGAGATGATCACTAGAATCTATGGTATATCATTTTTTGATAAACAAGAGTTAAAAGATCATCTAACTATGCTAGAAGAGGCTAAAAAAAGAGATCATAGAAGACTTGGAACTGATATGAAACTTTGGATGTTTAGTGATGATGTTGGTGCTGGACTTCCTTTATGGCTTCCAGCAGGTGCTAGACTTAGAGCAAAACTAGAACAACTTTTATATAAAGCTCACAGAATTAGAGGCTATCAACCAGTAAGAGGTCCAGAGATACTAAAAGCACAAGCTTGGGTAACATCTGGACACTATGCAAACTACAAAGAAAATATGTATTTTACACAAATAGATGAGGGTGATGAAAACAATCCTAAAATAAGTGAATATGGTATCAAACCTATGAACTGTGTAGGGCATATTGAGATATTTAAAAATGATCTTGTATCTTATAAAGATCTGCCATTGAAATTTTTTGAATATGGTGTAGTGCATAGACATGAACTAAGTGGAGCATTGCATGGGTTATTTAGAGTGCGAGAATTTACACAAGATGATGCTCATATATTTTGCACCCAAGGGCAAGTAAAAGAGGTAATTATAGAAGTTTTAGAGTTTGTAGAAAGCTTGATGAATCATTTTGATTTTAAATATGAGATGGAAGTATCAACAAAACCAGCTAAAGCAATAGGTGATGACCAATTTTGGGAAAATACTACCAAAGGGATTATGGATGCTTTAGATGAAAATGGCTACTCTTATGGAATTGATGAGGGTGGTGGAGCATTTTATGGACCTAAAATTGATATAAAAATTCTTGATGCTATTGGAAGAAAATGGCAATGTGGAACTATCCAAGTAGATATGAACCTACCAAGTAGATTTGGTATCACTTACACTACAAAAGATGACACAAAAGAGCAACCTGTAATGATCCACAGAGCAATCTTAGGTAGTTTTGAGAGATTTATAGGGATACTTACAGAGCATTATGCTGGAGAGTTCCCACTAAGTATCGCTCCAACTGGTGTAGTTATTGTTCCTATTGCACAAACTCATTTAGAGTATGCAAAACAGTTACAAAAAGATCTTCAAAACTTAGAGATTGATAGTGAAATATCAAGCAAAAATGAGAGTCTAAATAAAAGAATTAGAACTGCAGAAAAACAAAGAGTTCCTATGATTGTTGTTGTAGGGGATGAAGAGGTTGCGAACAATAATGTCGCATTAAGAGATAGAAGAAAAAGAGAAAGAAGCGTAGTAGGTAAAGAGCAATTTTTACAACAACTACAAGATAAAATAACTAAGGAAAGAATTTGAGTTTTAAAAACAGTAAAAAACAAGATGATGTATTGATGAATGATGATATTAACTTCAAAGAAGTTAGATGTAATGGTGACCAAGGGGAATCTTTTGGAATAATTAGTTCACAAGAAGCTAAAAATTTAGCACAAGAAGCAGGTTTGGATTTAGTGTGTATAGCACCAAATGCAAAACCACCTGTTGTGAAGATTATGGATTATGGTAAATTTAGATATCAACAAGAGAAAAAGAAAAAAGATGCTAGAAAAAATCAAAAAATTATCGTTACAAAAGAGATCAAACTTTCAGTTAAAATTGCACAAAACGATATAGACTACAAAGTAAAACATGCTCGTGAATTTATCGAAAAAGGTAACCATGTAAAATTTAGAGTATTCTTACGAGGTAGAGAGATGTCTAATCCATCTGCGGGAGTTGATGTTTTAAATAGAGTTTGGCCTATGATTGAAGATATTGCTGTTAAAGAAAATGAACCAAAATTTGAAGGAAGATATGTAAATATGCTAGTTGTTCCTTCTAAAAAAGAGAGAAAATAACTCTCTTTTTTATTTATATCTTATTCCAAATCAGATAATGGTTTAAAAATATTATCATCTGGATCAAAATAATCTATATCTCCATTTTCAATATCATAATACCATCCGTGTAAAAATAGTTTATCTTGCTCTACAAGATCACGAACACAAGGGTAACTAAGCAAATTATCAAGTTGTGAAATAATAGAAAGTTTTTCTGTAACTCTTAGTAAAGATTCTTTATCTATATTTTTAGGCTGAGAGATAATTGCCATAGATTTTGCACTTTTACCTAAAGCTAACCATTTATCAATATGTGGATTTTTTTCATCACTATGACTATATAGATGTGCTATTGCTCCACAATGGCTATGCCCACAGATTATAATTTCAGTCACTTTTAATACCTTTACTGCATATTCTATCCCTGAAGCAGTAGCATTATAACATTCATTTAGTCCATAAGGTGGCACAAAATTACCTATATTTCGCAATACAAAAAGTTCCCCAGGTTTTGATTGGGTTACTAGATTTGGCACCACTCTTGAATCTGCACATCCTATAAATAATGCTTTTGGTTGTTGCCCTTTTTTTGCTAACTCAATAAGTTCTTTTTCATGTTTTTTAAAATAACTATGTTTAAACTCATCATGCCCTGTTTGAAAATTTTCCATAAATCAACCTTTAACCCTAATAAATCCATACCCAATTAGACAACAAGCCAAATTACTCTATAAT
>CAJXII010000136.1 GCA_913054415.1 uncultured Arcobacter sp. | reverse complement strand
TTGTAATAATCTATTTTGTTTTGCTATTTTTTCATAACCTTTTTTACTTCTTTTTACTGCTAATTTTTCTCTAAATCTATTTGCCATAATATCCCTTTTTTTATAGATATTATAACTAAAATATGTTTTAAACTTGATTAAGAGTTATTGGTGGATTTAACTATAATACAAGTTACTCTGAGTAACAATTTACTACTTTAGTATATCATACTATCTATGAAATATCTTCACTCCAACACATTTTTAGATTTTGTAAAAAATCTTGTATATTTTTATCTGTAGTATTGTATTTATCTATTTCTAGTTTTGTTTTGATTATCGCTTCTTTACACTCTAAAATGGCTTCTTCATACTCTTTATTTGATAACTTACAACTTAGTTTTGCAAAAGTTTTATATGACTTTTCTTTCCACCAAAGTTTACCATCTCCAAGTCTAAGAGCAGGTATATCATTTTTGATATATATTGTAGTAGTGATTACATCATATATTGGGGCTAAATAGCTATTAGTAAAATCATCTTTATATAGTATGCCATAGTTTTTGAGATGTCCGTCGCCATTACCTAAAAGATGATTCATAACTACTACTTTAAAAAGTATTTTTAATGATTCTTTTCTTTTTTCTGGGCTGATTATATCTTTGATTACCCTTGCTATCTCTTCATAACTACCATCATATTTTTGCTCTGTGCCTCTTGCGGTGAGCACACACATATCTTCAAAGCCCAAATATGTGCCATCTGTATCTATATCAAATCTTTTCATAACAAACATTTTTAGATCATCGCTAATATAAAACTTTGGTGTTGGCAAATTGGCATTTTGTATAGCTTTCATACAAAAGTATTCATTAAGTGCCAAGTTTGGATAGTTTTGCTCCCAAGATTTGACGATATAATATTCAAACTTCATAGTTGTTTTATCATGTGCTTGAAGTAGCAGTTTTGGTTGCACACCTGAAACACCTGATCTTATAGCAAATCTTTGCATTAGTTCATCAAATAGATTTTGTTTTTTAGAACTTAAAATATCATCTAACTCCAAGCTATCTTTTGTATCAATAATCTTCTCAAACTTTACACGACCTAGCATATAAGGACCAATTAGCTTTAAAAGATTTATATCATCCATAGTTTGGATTTTTGAGAAATGATTTTTTATAGTATCTTTTAAAGCACCCTCTGGCATATTCATTTGAAAAATAGGATGAAGTTTTTTATCAATCCAACTTGCACTTCTTGTTGGCATCGTAAGACTTACCAAATCTTTGGCATTTTGGATGTAGTTAAAGATATATTTATCATCTTCAAATGATAGATGTCCATTGTGAGTTTTGTTGTTATATACTTTTAGATTATCTCTCATTTTGTAGCTCTTCAAGTGTTTTTGGTCGCCCTTTTGGTCGCAAAGCAAACTCCATATCGAGCAAGTCAAGTATCATCTCTACTTTTTTGATACCCACTTCATCTATAAAGCCATTTTCAATTTTACTAATAGTTCTTTTGGTAATACCTGAATATTGCTCTAAGTCATCTTGAGACCAAGCTTTCTCTTTTCGTAAAGTTTTTATTTGCTTTCCTAACTTTTCTAGTGTCAAAATCTATCCTAAGTATGAATTATACTTCATATTATAATGATATTTTTCTTAAATATGAATTATATTTCTTATAAAATCAATATTAATTTTCTCTTAAATACTCTTGCAAATCTTCTTTTACTATATTATCTAACCATTTTGGCTCTATCACTTTCAAGTGCGGTATCCAATATTTTATTATTGGTAAAACTTCCATTTCGTGAGTGATTTTAATTGTAAATTCAATACTATCATCACTATTTATACTACTAATTATTTGTGTAGGAAGTGGTCGGCGTGTAAAATATTTACTTGCACCTTTTAGGGCTAATAATTTTACTGTAAAAGGTTTGGTATGTTCATCAAACCAAATAGAGATAGAATTTTCAAGTAGATTATCTATTTTTGTATCTACAGTAAAAGTCGTATCTGTAAGTTTTATATTTTTTATCTCTTTTAGATAATATTTTTTAACTTCATCATTATTTAGAGCTATTAGATACCAAAAACCTTCGTAGTTTACTATTTTTAGAGGATTTAGTGTTGTATCATATCTTTTGTCTGTATTATAAACATAACTACACTCTATGATATTTTTATTTTTAATAGCAGTTTCTAAAAGATTAATATCACTTATCATATCACTTACATCTTCAATATTGAGTTTTGTATAGATTGGAGCATACTCTTCATTTTTGATTTTACTTAAAAGTTTTTTACCCTTAATTGCAAAATTACCACCAATACTATCTGTGATTTTTTCTATAATATCAAGAACAATTTTATCATCAATATCTCTTATTTTTTCTATTTTAAAACCATCTTGCATTTTCCATTTTTTATTTTCTTGATAGATTGGATAAGATGAGACTAACTTTTCATTAAAATCTCGTTGAATTGTCCTTGTGCTTACATTAAACTCTTCGGCTAACTCTTTAACTCCTAAAGCTTCACCATCGTTTAATCTTTGTAAAATTACTCTTAGTCTTGTAAGTGCTTTATCGTAGTCGTGTTTATATGCCATAATTTGCCTTTGATGTTGTGGTTTGAATTGTTAATACATTATTTTACTATACAATTTATAAAATATCTTCTTGCATACTTAAAACTGCTTTTTTATTTGCTAAATAATCATCTTTTAAAGGTTCAAAAAAATCATCTACTTTTTTACTAAAAATAGTGTTATCATATTTGAGAATATTATCAATATCATTTTTATTAATATTTAATTCTGCTATTAAAGTATTGGTTGCAATGCTTGTATATTTTAAAGCTATCCATACTATTAATTTAATATTTTCATCATCTGCTTTTAGTGTTTTTATTTTAGCAGGTGTTATTTTAAATACTTTTCTAAAGTTCGATAAAATAACTTGCAAATCAGTTCTATCACAATAGATGAGCTTAATATTTTGGTTTATATTTTTAAGCTCGTCGTTCCATAACTGTTGGTATTTGGTTGTTTTAAATTTGTAGTTGTGATATGTCATTATTTGTGTAATACTTATTGTAAAATATATTCTATTGCATCTTGTTTAATATAATGATATCCACCACAATAAGATGGATGATATAATTTTACTGCTTTTGTGTTATCTAAAAAATCTATATTTAAATTTATTTTTACACTAT
>CAJXII010000135.1 GCA_913054415.1 uncultured Arcobacter sp. | reverse complement strand
AAATGTGGTTATTTAGAGATATTTCTTGTAAATATTTGGTGCGAAAGTTAAGTTATTATAAATACTTTGCATAAACATAATGTAACAAATTATTACTTAGCATTTTATAAAAATATCACTTTAGCAAAAATACAGCATTATTTAGATACAATCACAAAAATTATAGGGGTAGATATGAAACAAAGAGTTCTTGTAAAATTTTCAGGTGAAGCTTTAGCTGGTGCTGATGGTTATGGTATCGATACTAAAATATTAGCTTATATAGCAAGTGAGATCAAACAACTTATCGATAATGATATTGAAGTTGGTATAGTTATCGGTGGTGGAAATATCATAAGAGGTGTAAGTGCTGCAGCTGATGGTATTATCAAACGAGCAAGTGGTGATTATATGGGTATGTTAGCTACTGTTGTAAATGGTATTGCTATTCAAGAAGCATTAGAACATATAGGTTTATGTGCTAGATTACAAACAGCTATCAAGATGGAACAAATAGCAGAATCTTTTGTAGGAAGAAGAGCAAAAAGACATCTTGAAAAAGGTAGAGTTGTGATTTTTGCAGCAGGAACAGGAAATCCATTTTTTACAACAGATACAGCAGCAACTTTAAGAGCAACAGAAATAGATGCTACTATGTTAATCAAAGCTACAAAAGTAGATGGTATTTATGATAAAGACCCTATGAAATATGATGATGCTATCAAACTAGATGAGATTAGTTATGATGATGCATTAAAAGATCATATCAAAGTTATGGATGATACAGCAATTGCACTTGCAAAAGACAATCAACTTCCTATAGTAGTTGCCAATATGAACGAAGAGGGAAATTTACTAAAAATTGTTCTTGGTGATTATAGTAAATGTTCAATAGTAAAATAAAATTATAAAGATAAAGGAAAAATATGAGAATAGAAGAGATAGTTTCTAAAGCATTAGAAAGAGTAAACAACGATAGATATATATTATCACTAGCAGTTGGGCAAAGAGCTGATGAGTTAAGTAAAGGTGCAAAACCATTACTTGAAAATGTTACAATCAAAAATATGAAATATACAGATATAGCTATGCATGAGATAGCAAATGGTTTATTAAATATTGAAGGTTTAGAACCAAAAGAAAACTAAAAGGAATTCTTTTGGATTCTTTTTTTGAATATATTAAAAATATCAACAGTATAGATTTAGCTACCAAACAGCTTAAATCTGAGATTACTGAAACTCCACTAATTAAAAAAGCTTTATCATTTTGTATCCAAGCACATCAAGGGCAACAGCGAAAAAGTGGAGAGGATTATGCAGTTCATCCTATTCTAGTAGCTGCTATTGCCGCACGATTTAGTAATGATGAAGCTATGGTTATATCAGCACTTTTACATGATGTTGTTGAGGATACTGAATATAGTTTAAAATATATCAAACAACAATACACCAATGATATAGCACATATCGTAGATGGTCTTACTAAAATAGATTTAGCAAAAACAAAAAGTAAGCAATCATCTTCAAATAGCAAAACATTAGCTTCCGCTTTGACATTTAGAAAAATGCTTTTAGCATCTATTGAAGATGTAAGAATTTTGGTCTTAAAACTCTGTGATAGAGTTCATAATATGCTAACTTTAGATGCTTTAACTAAAGAAAAACAAAAACGAATAGCAGAAGAAACTATAATAGTATATGCTCCTATTGCTCATAGACTTGGTATCTCACTTTTGAAAAATACACTAGAAGATCTATCATTTATGTATCTATATCCAAATGAATATCAACAAATAGATAACTATATAAAAAAAGCACAACAACAAATTCAACTTGATTTCAATAATTTCATATCCCAAACAAAAAGTTATATCAATCAAGAGGCTCATATAGATACTCAAATACAAATATTTAGTAGAATAAAACACTACTATTCTATATATCTAAAGATGCAACGAAAAGGGATAGGTATAGATGAAGTTTTGGATCTTTTGGCTATTAGAATTATAGTTGAAAACGAAATAGATTGTTATAAAGTTGTAGGAGTTATCCATACAAACTATAAACCTTTGGTTGCTAGATTTAAAGATTATGTAGCAATACCTAAAGAAAACGGATACCAAACTATCCATACTACAGTATTTTTTGATTCAAAAATATATGAGGTGCAAGTTAGAACAAAAACTATGCACAAAATAGCAGAATATGGAGTAGCTGCTCATTGGAAATACAAAAATAGATCAATGCCAGATGAAAATATAAATCTACATTGGCTACATGCACTTGAACTAACAAATGATGATGTAGAAGAGTTTTATAGTGAAGCAAAGCAAGATCTATACAGTGAAGATATAGTTGTATATTCACCAAAAGGTGATGTATTTAATCTACCAAGAAACTCAACTGCTTATGATTTTGCTTATGAGATACATAGTGATGTAGGCAACTGTGCTTATGAAGCATATATTAATAAAATACGGCAACCACTTCTTACACAACTAAATAACGGCGATATTGTGTCAATCAAAGTATCTTCTCAAATTATACTAAGATGTAGTTGGTTAGATATGGTTAAAACTACAAAAGCAAAAAGAAATATCAAGCTACTATGTAGTAATAGACTAAAAAAAATAGATCAATTAAGTGGTAAAAATATTCTTAATACCATCTTCTCAAGACTTACAGATAATATTACCAAAGATGATAATATAGATAATTTTCAAAAAATACCTTATAATCTTGATTATCTAAAAAATATCAAAAAAATTATTGAGAAAAAAGTAAGAAAACACAGTATCATAGATAGAGTAAAACTTCAAAGTATTGCTCTAAAAGAGTATAAATTAGAAAATATTATAGTCTATTCAAATTTTAGTATCAACTCTATCTCTTTTGATCACTGTTGCCATCCTAAAATAGGTGATGATATTGTAGCTTTTAGAGATGGTAAAACTGCTATTGTTCATCATAAAATGTGCGAAAATGCTTATGAACAAATGAAACAAAGCAAACAGATGTTATTTTGTAAATGGGTTGAAGATAGATTTTATACATATAAAACAGTAATAAGTATCCCAAACACTAGAGGTGAATTAGCAAAAGTTTTAACACACTTAGCTAAATATGAAGCAACTATTGTTTTTATAGAATATGGAAAAGATAAATACTCTGCTCAACAATACTGTGCATTAGATTTTGAGATAAACAATAGCAACACAGAAGCTGTAAAACATATACTTGAACAAAAAGCAAAAATTATAGAATTTTATAGTGGAAAAGATGCTTATAAATAGATTCTTTTGATTAATCCCTAATAAATCCATACCCAATTAGACAACAAGCCAAATTACTCTATAAT
>CAJXII010000134.1 GCA_913054415.1 uncultured Arcobacter sp. | reverse complement strand
TTATATTTTTAGCTTTTATATTAATAGAGATAAACTATTTTATCTTTTTTAGAGGCTATTTACAACCTTACCAATTAGGTTTATTGTTTAGTGAATTTAGTGATATATTTGATTCTTTAAAATCTATTATAATCCAAACTTCTATTGTTCTCTCTGTATTTATAGTAGTGTATTTTGTTATTATTAAAAATCTAATCAAAAATCTATATCCTAGAAAATCATATTTTGCTGATATATCTTTTGTGGTATTTTTAATCTTATTAATTGTAGTTGCAAATACCAAACCAAATAAGATGAAAATATCGCCACTTAATTTTTCATATATAAATATGATATATACCGTAAGTTTATCGACACAAAATATTTTCAAAAGCAATAATACCAATAAGTTTAATGACTATAATATCACAAAATTAGATAATAAAACTCAAAATATTATAGTAATAATGGGTGAAAGTTTATCATATACAAAAATGGATCTATTTGGTTATGATAGCAATAATACTAATCTTTTAGATAAGTTTAAAACTAATAAAAACTTTTTATACTCTAAAGCGATTAGTTGTGGAGTAAATACACCTGTTTCAATAGCTACATTTTTCAATCTAAAAAGAGAACCAACAAATACAAAAGTTATACTTTCAAATAAAACCAATCTATTAAAATTAGCAAGAGATAATAAATATGATGTGTATTGGTTATCTATGCAAGAGGAGGGGATGAGTATATCTTCAGTTTTGCAATATGCAAACCATATCAAAACAAGACAGGATTTTCCTGCTAAAGCTTTTGATGAGGATTTAATTGGTGAGCTAAAAAATATAGATTTTACAAAAAACAATTTTATAGTGCTTCATCTAAGAGCGGATCATTCCCCTTATGAAGAATATATCCCTAGTAGATTTAGATCTAAAACTTACGATAAATCAAATTATCATCAATATAAATTAAAAAGCTATATTGATAGTGTAAAATATGTAGATTTTGTAGTTTCAAATATTTTTAAATTTATGGATAAAACAAATCAACCCTTTAAAGTCTATTTTACATCAGATCATGCTGAGATGTTTGGATCAAAAAAAGAGCAGGGCAGATATGGGCATTCGGTATTAGATATTGAAGCAGCAAGAGTTCCATTTTTGTATTATTCAAGCAAACCAGTTGATATAAATATAACTAAAACCAATCATTATAAAATAGGAAAACTAATACTAAATGATTTAGGATACGATCTTAAAAATCCAAATCAAAAAAAAGATATTTTTTATCTAAATGGTGTCAAACTTGATGGAAGTGCTGGATTTTTAGAGTATAATTTATCTAAGGTTATACCATAGTGAGAGTGTTATCGTTTGCTTTTACTAAGCATCAATATAGATATTTTGAGCAACTAAAAAACAACTTATCTTTTGAACAAAAAAATATCTTTTTTCCAACTATAATTTTTCCAAGCAATATAAGAGATATATTAAATAAGCTTGATTTAGACAATATTATTGCTCAAAAATATAAAGAGATAGATAGCAAATATAAAGATGGTTTGAAAAAAAGTTTATACAAGTGGTTTATTAGATTTCAAATCCCTTGGATAGTAAATGTCGCAAATAAAAATATTAAAGAGTTTGATCCAGATATTATATTCTTATGGAATGGCAAAAAATTTCACCAATCAATAGTATTACAAGTGGCTAAATTATATGATAAAAAATGTGCTTTTTTTGAAAATGGTGTGCTTCCTGATACTACAACATTAGACTTTAAAGGTGTAAATGCAACCAATTCTATCCCACGAGATATAGAGTTTTATAAAAATCTCAAATTTCAAGAGACACAAATATTACCTCAAAAACTAATAGCAAGAGATATAAAAAACAAAGCACAAACTTTTGATGATCATCAACTTCCTAATAAGTTTATTTTTGTTCCGTTTCAAGTTGGATATGATACTCAAGTGATACTTCATAGTCCTTGGATAAAAGATATGTTTGAGTTGTTTGATATCATATCCTCTATATCACAAAAGACAGGGGTAGCTTTTGTATTTAAAGAGCATCCAAGCGATAGGGTTAATGATTATTCTAGTTTATATAGTAAAACAAATGATAAACTGATGTTCTCAACTATTAGCACCCAAGAGCTAATACAAAAGTCTCAAACTGTTTTGACGATTAATTCTAGTGTGGCAATCGAAAGTTTACTTTTTCATAAAAAAGTTATTGTCTTAGGGGAAGCTTTTTTTACCATAGATGGTATTGTAAAGGTTGTATTAGATTTTAATCAACTTTTAGATACAATAAAATCTATAGATCAACACAATATAGATACAAAAACTATAGATAATTTTTTAAAATATTTAAAATATGATTATCTCATACCTAAAAGTTGGAGATCACCAAACAAAGAGCATTTTGAAGCTATAAAAGATAAAATATTAAAGGAAATAGATTTATGATAGTTATGACAATATTGGTCAAAAATGAGATCGATATTATAGAATCTAATATAAAAGTTCATGCTAGTTTAGGTGTCGATGCTTTTGTAATAATGGACAATGGCTCAACAGATGGCACTAGAGAATTATTATCTAAATTACAAAACGATTACGATATAACTATTATAGATGAAAAAGGGTTATATTCGCAATCAAAATGGATGACAAGATTGGCTAAAATTGCAAAAGAGAAATATAATGCCTCTTGGGTGATAAACAATGATGCTGATGAGTTTTGGTTGCCACAAAATGGTAAAAGTTTAAAAGAGATACTTAATTTCAATGGATCAGTTATCACTTGCCATAGATACAATGTAGTCTTAACTAATGATTGTGAGCATTTTTTTGATTCTATTTATAGAGTAGATAGCCCAATATTTTATAGAAAAGAGATACAAGAACAAAGTGAAAAAGTTTCTATAGTTTTAGCAAAAAATTCACCAAAAGTTATAGTAAATCCAAAAGGATTGATCAAAGTTCGAGGTGGTAATCACAAAGCTTTACATATAAGAAATATAAAAGATTATTTTAAAGCTTATGATAAAATTAAGAGATTTAAAGATATTGTTGTTTATCACTATCCAATAAGAAGCTATGAGCAGTTTGAAAAAAATATTATCAACCGTAAAAACCTACTAGAATCTGGGACAAAAGTAAGAATGGGACCTCACTATCGAAGATGGGTAAAAATATACAATGAAGGTAATTTAAAAAATGAGTTTGATAAAATAGTTTTAAATCAAACTGAGATAGATGTTTTGCAAAAATATGGGATCATCAAGAAAGATACTTTGGCTAGAGATATTATAAAGGAAGCATTACAAGAATAGTTATGATTCAAAATATAAAAAGCAAAAAAACAAATATTTTTTTTACAAGAACCCCTTTTCAGTTATTTAATGCAATAGAGGCTAAGAATAGATTTCATTCAAAAGATTATAATATTTTAGTATATCTCTATGATAAAAATAAT
>CAJXII010000133.1 GCA_913054415.1 uncultured Arcobacter sp. | reverse complement strand
TACACTAAAGGATGTGACTGCTAAATTGCTTGGTTTTAGGTGCGAAAGTTAAGTTATAAAGAGACTATAGAATTACTAAAACATAATAAGAATATCACATTAGCTATACTAGATATTAATTTACCTGATTCTACTCAAGGTGAAATTGTAGATTTAGTAACACAAAAAAATATCCCATCTATAGTAATTACAGGTTTTGAAAATAAAGAGTTAAAAGAGTCATTGTTACACAAAAAGATCATAAACTATATCTATAAAGATCATGATGGCATAAATCAACTAGTTAATTCTATAAGATTACATCTTAAATCTTTTAGAACAAATATACTTCTTGTAGATGATTCAAGAACACAACTAGAAGCAACAAAACATATTCTAAAAAATATGAATTTTAATGTATTTACTGCAAAAGATGGTTTGGAGGCTTTAAGAGTTTTAAATAGTCATATTGATTTTAATTTAGTGATTACAGATTACAATATGCCTTGTATGGATGGTTTAGAATTGGTATCAAAAATTAGAGAAAAATATCAAAAAGATAAACTTGGTATATTAGTATTAAGTGCTAGTGACAAACCAGAACTATCAGAGATATTTATCAAAATTGGTGCAAATGATTTTATCAACAAGCCATACAATCCTATAGAGTTTCAAGTAAGAGTTAATTCTAATCTTGAGATATTATATCTGTTTGATCGAACAAGAGATTTAGCAAACGAAGATTTTCTTACAGGACTTCATAATAGAAGATTTTTCTTTGAAAGTGCCAATGCAATATTCTCAAAAGCACAAAGAGACAAAAAAGATATATGTATTGCAATGTTTGATATAGACAAATTCAAAAATATCAATGACACTTACGGACATGATATAGGAGATATAGCTATCAAAGAGGTTGCTCATATATTATCTAGTCATCTTAGAGAATCAGATCTTATTGCTAGATTTGGTGGGGAAGAGTTTTGTGTATTACTTCAAGATATATCAAAAGATGATGTAATTAAATTATTTACAAAAATAAGAAAAGTATTTGAAGATAATATTATTCAAATAGATGATTTATCTATTAGTTATACTGTGTCTATTGGACTTTGTTATGGTTTAGAAAAAACTCTTGAAGATATGATTAAAGTAGCTGATAATGGATTATATTATTGTAAAAACAATGGAAGAAACCAAATAGCATTTGGTTAATTAAACTCCTTAATTTTATATCCATTGCTATTTAGTTTTTCTCTTATTAGTTCTTGATGTTCATAACCTTTTGTTTCAAGTGCTACAGTTACATTAGCTTCACCAAAATCTAATTTTACAGAGTTTCTATCATAATCGATTTGAACAATATTTGCATCACACTCTTTTAAAATCTCAGTAAATTGCATCAAACTACCTGGTTTATCTATAAGTGTCACAATCATATTCATTTTTCTTGAACTTTTTACTAGCCCTTTTTCAATAATCTGAGCTAACATAGTTACATCAATATTTCCACCACTTACAGGAAGAACTACTTTTTTATTTTCAATATCTATTTTATTGTGCATAATAGCAGCAACTCCAACTGCACCAGCACCCTCTACTACTAATTTATGATTTTCCAATAAAAACAATATTGCATTTGCTATCTCTGTATCGTTTACCTCTATAATATCATCAACTAATTCTAAAACATAATCCAACATCTTAGGAGTAGTATCTCTTACAGCAATACCATCAGCTATAGTTTTTACAGAAATAGAATCTATTGGTGTTTTTGTTTCAAAAGATTCTTTCATAGCTTTTGCTCCGCTACTTACTACACCTATAATTTTTGTTGATGGACTTAGTTGTTTAAAAACACTAGCTATTCCACTTATCAATCCACCCCCACCTATTGGGATAATAACAATATCAATATCATCAAGAGTTGCTAATATTTCTAATGCAATAGTTCCTTGCCCATTCATCACTTCATCATCAGCAAATGGATGGATAAAAGTTTTATTGTGTTGTTTTGCATAATTTGAAGCAGCCTTATAAGCTTCATCATAATTAGCACCTTCTAAAACAACATTTGCACCATAACTTCTTACTCCACTAACTTTTGTCAATGGTGTTGCTTCAGGCATAAAAATAGTAGCATCACAATCAAAATATTGTGAGCTAAAAGCAACTCCTTGAGCATGGTTTCCAGCACTAGCTGCTACTACTCCTAACTCTCTTGTTTGTTTAGATAGTGATGCTATTTTATTAAAAGCACCTCTTAGTTTAAAACTACCTGTTATTTGTAGATTCTCTTTTTTTAGATATATTTGAGTATTGTATTTAGCACTTAATAATGGTGCTTTTGTTAGTGGTGTAGTTGAAACTATACCATCTAATCGTTGTTTTGCTTTTTTTATATTTTCAAGTTGTAACATTATTTATCTTTATATGCTGGTTCTAAAAATGGTATTATTTGTTTTTTTCTACTTAAACAACCTTGTAACCAAAACTGATCATCTTTAACTTTTATATCCCAAGCTTTTTGAACAATATCTAAAGAGTTTGTAGCAACTAAGATCTGACTTCCCATAGCCATAATATCTGTTAAAATCAATAATACAGTATCATAACCATCTTCATCTTTTAAAGCTTTGATATCTTCAATAAGATCATCTTTGATATTATCAAATATGGTTAAATCTACAACTTCTAGCTGCCCTATTCCAACTTTATTTCCATTCATATCAAAATTTTTGAAATCTCTTTTTACAAGCTCTCTTGTTGGCACTCCATCAACAGCTGATTTTACTTTGAACATCTCTAAACCTATAGATTTAAAATCTTCAATTTTGGCAATTTTAGCTAACTCTTTTGTAATTTTTGTATCAAGTTTTGTGCATGTTGGAGATTTGAAAATAACTGTATCACTCAAAATAGCACACATCATAGCACCTGCTAGATTTTCTGGTATTTCTACTTCATAATAATCAAACATCTCTTTTATTATAGTATTTGTGCATCCAACAGCTCTAATCCAAATCTCAAGTGGTGAAGATGTGCTTAATCCACCTAACTTATGATGATCAACTATCCCTACAATATTTGCTTGATCAATATCATCTGGTGCTTCTGTATAGTTATTAAAATCTGTTAAAAATATATCACAACCACTAAAAGAGGTTTTTAATTCTGGTGTTTCAAGATCAAATTTATCTAAAATATACCTTGTTTCAGGATTGATTTCACCTTGTCTTACTGCAACTGCTTGAGTTCCTAGTTGATTTTGTAGATAACTTATAGCAATAGCTGAGATAATACTATCACTATCTGGTATTTTATGCCCACTTACATATAACATTATTAGTCCTTTGTATATTTTTTGCGATTATATCCAAAATTAACTAATATTTAGACTAATAATAAACTTAGCTCCATAATATTCTTTATCTTCATAGGTAAATTTCTCATTGACAACTTCAAGGTTACCTTTAAATTTATTGACAATAATTTGATAACTCATATAAAGTCCCAAACCTGTCCCTTGTGATTTATGTTTTGTAGTAAAATATGCTTCAAAAACTCTTGATATTATCTCATCAGGAATACCACCTGCATTATCTTGAATAGTTATTATAATTTTATCATTTTGTTTATATGTTTTAATAATTATATATTTTTTAT
>CAJXII010000132.1 GCA_913054415.1 uncultured Arcobacter sp. | reverse complement strand
TATTTAGGAATATAAATATTCTTGAAATTGGTTATTTTTTCTGGGGACATTATAAGTTTTATTTCCATATTTTATATCTACTTTAGATAGTCTATCTATTTTAGTGCCTGGTGTAATGTGTGCAGCAGGGGTTGTCAATGCTAATATTTATGGTGGGAATCTATTGATTTTAAAACTATTGACATTATTTGTGATGGGATTGTGGATTGTTATCAATCATTTGGATTTGCAATATAAAAATTATCCATATACGAAAAAAAAGTTTTGGGTCTATATCTTGATATTTGCTTTGGTATTAGCTGAGTTAGTTTTGGATATAATTTATCTAACTAACATAGATATAATGGAGCCTGTGTTGTGTTGTTCTGTTATATTTAAGCATAAACAAACTGGATATTCTGTATTGAATTGTGATGTAAAAACTTTAGTGTTATTATTTTATACATTGTATGTTGTTAATATTTTAACAGCGATATTCAAAAGTAAGATTGGACAATTTATTTTAGGTGTATTATTTGTATATATCTCATATTATGCAGTTGTTTATTTTTTTGGAACTTATATATATGAGTTACCAACTCATAATTGTCCATATTGTATGTTGCAAAAAGAGTATTGGTATGTTGGTTATATTGTGTGGTCAACATTGTTTTTGGGAACATTTTTTGCTGTAGTGGGATTGCCTATTTATCTTATTACTAAAAAAGAATTTAATATTTTTTATAAATACTCTATCGTTTTTAATACTATATTTGTTTTTATATGCTCTTTTTATGTTTTAAGATACTATCTAAGTAATGGTGTGTTTTTGTAATCTAGTTTTTAAAACTTCCTCTCATCTCCATCGTCCTCGATGGGGATGCATACTGCTACATCACTCCAAACTATTGTGCTAGTAATACTCTGTTTTAATTCTCTATCTTATTTTTTTAGATTCTTCACCAATAGCTGTAAACATCATAAGAGTGGTCTCATTTTATAAAAAGTTGTCTTGACAAATTGGGGTAGTTTACTTATAAATAAATTATCTCTTAAAATAAATTGTATCACAATACTAAATATACACTCAATAAATCCTAAACCTTTTTATCAGTATTATTCATACCTAAATCTACAAAAATAGGCTCTTTTGCTCCCATAAAAACTCTAGTAGCACTAAGTACTGCATCTGTTGCATCGGCATTAAGTTTACCTTTTTTGATGATTTTAGTTGTAGCTAAATCTTGTATGACATTAAGATACTTTTGAGATCTTTCGTTATCAGATTGATATTTATTATATGCAAAAAAAGCTTTTTTAAGAAACTTTACATAGCTATACAGTACATATTGCATCTCATCTGTTATCTCTACATTGTTGGTTTTGTCTAGTTTTATTTTAGACTTCTCAAATGTAGGGTTGCTAAGTTTGTCATATATAGCAAGCTTCATCTTATGAAGATTTATAAAATCATCTTTTGGACTATTATCTTCACCTGTATTCTTTTTTTGTGTTGATGAAGAAATTATCAAATCTGCAATGTCATTAAATGCATCTCCAAACTCATCTGGAGTGGTAATCTAAATCCAGACACTTGTGTAGCACCTATCGGCTAGACATTAAACCTAAAATGCATAACATCGCCATCTTGGACGATATAGTCTTTCCCCTCTATTCTTAGTTTCCCAGCTTCTTTAGCTTTTGTTTCACCGCCACAAGCGATGAAATCTTCATAACTTATCACTTCTGCTTTGATGAAACCTTTTTCAAAATCATTATGAATTACTGCGGCAGCTTGTGGGGCTTTCATCCCTTTTGTGATAGTCCAGCTTCTTACTTCTACTACACCTGCTGTAAAATAGCTTTGAAGTCCAAGTTTATCAAATGCACTATGTATAATCTTTTCAAGACCAGATTCCTCTATACCAAAATCTGTAAGAAACTCTTTTGCTTCATCTTCATCAAGACCTACTAACTCCTCTTCAATTTTAGCACATAACATTATCACTTCACTATTTTTTGATTTTGCATATTCTTTTACAGATTTTACATAATCATTCTCTTCCATAAGTGCATCTTCATCTACATTTGCACCATATATTACCTCTTTGTTTGATAAAAATCTCAACTCTTTATCTAAAGTTATAAAATTATCATCATCTTTTAATTCAAATGTGCTTACAGGTTGTAATTGATCAAGATGTTCCATAAGTTTTTGAGCTATTTCTAGTAAAGTTGCAGCTTCTTTGCTACCTTTTGCTTGTTTTTTAAGTCTTTCTATTTTCTTTTCCACTTGTGTTATATCAGCATAGATAAGCTCTGTTTCTATAATCTCAATATCTCTAATAGGATCGATAGTATCTTCTACATGTGTAATATTCCCATCTTCAAAACATCTTACTATATGTAAAATTACCTCTACTTCTCTAATATTTGATAAAAATTGGTTACCTAAACCTTCACCTTTACTAGCACCTTTTACCAGTCCTGCAATATCAACAAAATCTATAGTAGAGTATTGTATTTTATTAGGATTTACAATCTTTGCTAACTCTTCTAGCCTTTTATCTGGAACAGGCACTACTGCTTTATTTGGTTCTATTGTGCAAAATGGATAATTTTGCGCCTCTGCATTTTGTGCTTTTGTCAAAGCATTAAAAGTTGTGCTTTTCCCTACATTTGGTAATCCTACTAATCCTACACCTAATCCCATTATTTATCATCCTTTTTTATTTTATTATATTTTATTGTTAGTTGTTCATAAACAGTATCAAAAGTTAAATCTGATAAGTTTTCTAAAATAGACATCATCACCACATTGTCCTCTTTGCCATCCCATACTTTTATATAGCTTCCCTCTTTGTATCCATTGTCTTGTCTAAATTTATTTAAACAGTTTTTACCGATATAAACTTTTTGAAGCCAAGTGAAACTTAATCCAGCGATCTTACAACATCTAAAAAACTGCTCTATAAATCTCTCTACTCCACTAAATGCTGGCATATTACCTGTTTGTATAGCTAGTGAAATATAAGATAATTTTTCAGCTTCTTTAATAAGAAGTTTTACATCTACATTGTTTGTATCTACTGATTCATATATACAGTGAGTATTGACTAATGATACCGCTTTTGGGACATTTGTTTCTTGTAATATATAGCTCATCAAAAAGTGCCAAATATCTACAAGCTCTATATGGATATTTTCAAGATCAGGATCAGATGCTATATTTTTCCAGTGTTTCCAAGGGGCAGATTCTATAAGTTCAGCTACTTCCATATGGATACATCTTAGCCAATTAATCTCTTTGTCAAATTTATTAACACCTAGTTCCCAGTTAGGTCCGTTTGTTTCGTCATTGAGTTTTTTTTGTAACAAAAACATCTCTTCTAGTTTGGCAGGAAAACTTGATGATTCCTCCAATAGTTGAGCCAAAGGCAAACACTCTTCTACCAAAATATCAAGAGAGTTCTCTTTTGATGGAACTTGCCCTTTTAATAGATGTATAATCAAAGATATTGTGTAAGGGATATCATCTTGCTCTTGCCATATCAAAATATCCTCTACATTACCACCAATATACTTCACAAAATCCTCAACTTTTGAGAAACCTAAATCTTTTATTTGTTCGATAAATTCACTATATAACAATTTATTACTCCACTAATAATATTTTAAAA
>CAJXII010000131.1 GCA_913054415.1 uncultured Arcobacter sp. | reverse complement strand
GCAAGCATCAACTTCAACTACATCAAGTGATGGTAGAGCAGCTATTTTAAATGATGTAAAAGCACTACTTACACAATTTGATTCTATTAGCACAAGCACAAATTATAATGGAACAACATTATTAGATGGTAATGATTTTACATTTCAAATTGGTGAGAAAACAACTGATATAGTAAAAGTTTCAACATCTCATGCAGTTAATACAACTTCAATTAGTGGAGCTGGAGCATCATTAGCTAACTTAAAAAGCACAATGGCAATTGGTTCATTTAAAGGATCAACTGCATTAAAATTAATGTCAGCTGTTGATAAAGCTTTAACAAATCTAAATACAGTAAGATCTGAATTTGGTTCAGCACAAAATCAAGTAGAATCAGCTTTAAGAAATATGATGACAACTCATACAAACTTAAAAGCAGCAGAATCTATTATTAGAGATGTTGATTATGCAGCAGAGAGTGCTACATTTAATAAACAAAATATAATTGCACAAGCTGGAACTTATGCTATAAGTCAAGCAAATGCAGTTCAGCAGAATGTTCTTAGACTTTTACAATAAGGTAGAAGTTAAATAGTAATTTTTTGCTAAATATTTTAAAGCCTAAGTTTTAACTTAGGCTTTTTTTATGCAAATTGATATATTTTTTAGTTTGTTTAGATAAAATATACTTAAATAATATATCAATGGAGCAAAATATGAATTTAGGTGTGAATATAGATCATATAGCAGTTTTAAGAGAAGCTAGAGAGATAAATGATCCAAACCCAATAGATGCTTTGTCTATTTGTAAATTGGCTCAAGCCGATCAGATCACTATACATCTAAGAGAAGATAGACGACATATTTGCGATCAAGATGCAATCAATATAGTAAAACTATCACAACTTCCTGTAAATATAGAATGTAGTATCAATGATAATATAATAGATATAATATCAAATCTTAAACCTAATAGGGTAACTTTAGTGCCAGAAAATAGAGCAGAGGTAACTACTGAGGGGGGATTAAATCTTGAAGATAATTTTGATAAAATTAAACAAGTTATAAAAAAATTACAACAAAACGAAATAGAAGTATCTTTATTTATAGATCCAACTTCTAAGATGATTAAACTATCAAAAAAATTAAATGCACAATATATAGAGTTACATACAGGAAGATATGCTAATATTTATGCTATGTTAAATAGTGGATTAGGTAATACTCACCATAGTATTAAAGAGTTAGAACTACCAAGAACACAATTAAAAAAAATGTTAAAAGAATCTATAAAAGAGTTAAAAAAAGCTAGTAAATTAGCAAATCAATTAAACTTAAAAGTAGCAGCAGGGCATGGATTAAACTATCAAAATGTAACCACAATAGCCAACATCAAATATATAACAGAGTTAAATATAGGGCAAAGTATCATAGCAAGAAGTGTATTTATAGGATTAAAAGATGCTATAAAACAGATGCAAGAGCTAATAAACTGATGAAAAAAATAGCTATAAGTGTAGGTGATCTCAATGGTATAGGTATAGAACTTATATTAAAAAATCATAAAAAAATATCAAAATTATGTAAGCCTATATATTGTATAAATCATAAATTATTAACACAAGCGAGTCGATTATTAGATATCTCTATTGCAAAAGATTTTAAGTTATTAGAAACTCAAGGTGATTTTAAAATCAAACCAGGTTTAGTAGATCAAAAATCTGGATTATATAGTTATAACTCTTTTTTAGATGCTATCTCTCTTACTAAAAATGGATCTGCTCATGCTATAGTTACATTGCCTATTAATAAACAAAGTTGGGCAAAAGCAGGTATAAATTATGTAGGTCATACAGATATGTTAAGAGATATATTTAAAAAAGATGCTATTATGATGCTAGGTTGCAATAAAATGTTTGTAGCTTTATATACTGAACATATAGCATTAAAAGATGTTGCTAAACATATAAAAGTTAAAAAGCTTACATCTTTTTTAGTAGATTTTGCTAAAAGTATAAAACTAGTTAAAAATGAAAAAGTAGCAGTTTTAGGATTAAATCCACATGCAGGAGATCATGGAGTATTGGGCAATGAAGAGATTAAAATTATAAAAGCTATAAAAAAAGCAAATAAATTACTATCTAAAGAGATATTTGAAGGGGCATTTGTCCCTGATACTATTTTTAGTGCTAATAGTAGGAAAAACTATAGATATTTTGTAGCTATGTATCATGATCAAGGCTTAATCCCGCTTAAAGCATTGTATTTTGATCAAAGCATTAATGTATCACTTAATCTTCCAATTATAAGAACAAGTGTAGATCATGGCACAGCATTTGATATTGCTTATAAATCATCTAGTAATATCTCTAGTAAAAGCTATATCAATGCAGTTAAAGAGGCTATTAGGTTATGCAAGAAAGATTAAAGAAACAAATATTAAAAAAAATATATTTTGAATCTCAAGATCAAATATTTGATAATAAACATTTTTCTTTTACAAATGATAAAACTAAGACAATAAATAAAATCTTCACACAAATAGCAAATAAACCACAATTTAATCAAATAAGAAAAAGATATAAATTAGAAAAATTATTGTCAAAAATATTATTGCCAAAACATCTACACTATGTGCTTTATGCATATTATAGAGATGATAAGCTAACTATTGCAGTTTCTAATCATATTGGTCAAAATGAGTTAAATTTTCAAAAACTTACACTTATTAAGTTTTTAAAACAAATTGATGAATACAAAATGATCAAAGATGTATCAATTTTCAGAGATGAAGAATTTGCTTTAGAGCAACAAACTAAATCTGAATCTACCATAGAAGAGGATATAAAATTTAGTGAAAAAAGTTATGGTATTTTTGAAAATAATATCAAAGATAAAAAGTTATATACTTTAGTAGAGAGTATTCGAAAAAGTATTAAACAAAAATAAATTTATAAAAAGTATAAAGAGAGAGCATCTTTATCTATAGTTTTATCTTTTATATTAATAAGATGTTGATTTTTAAATGTTTTTAAAATTCTTGAAAGTGTTTCAGGTGTCAGATTTAACATCTCAGAAATCTCAGTATTTTTTGATGTAAAAAATGATTCTTCATTTTCAAAAATATATTTTGCAACTCTACCTTTTGCATCTAATATAATATCTGAAGTTATAAGTTGTTCTAAGTTCTTAATTTTTTTGATAAGTGATGCTTGAATTTTAAAAGATAATTCAGGATTTTTATAGATAATATCTTTTAGTTTTGAAAAATCAATTTTTAAATATTCTACATCTATAAAAGCTTGAGCAGTTGCAGGATATGGTATCTCTTCAAAATTGGCAACTTCACCTATTAATTCATTTGGTCTAAAATATTTTAATATAAGCTTTTTATTTGTATTTGATATTTTATAAAGTTTTATAATCCCAGAAGTCAAAAGGTATAAATATGGTGCTTCATTACCTTCATAAAATAGAATAGTGCCTTGTGAAGCTTTCTCCATAAATGTAAATTTTTCAATTTGTGCTATGGTATTATCATCTAAGTTTTGAAATAAAAACAAACTTTTTAATTTCAATTGCACTATATTAACCTTTGTGTTACTATTCTTTGTATTGAAAAAGAATTGTAACATAATAAGTGATATGTCAACCCTATATCATACAAATCATAAAATATTCTAAGCAGCTGTTTCA
>CAJXII010000130.1 GCA_913054415.1 uncultured Arcobacter sp. | reverse complement strand
ATTTAGGAATATAAATATTCTTGAAATTGGTTATTTTTTCTGGGGACATTATAGAGATTGCTGAGAATGTTATATTTAAACTTCATAACTTTAAAATCAATTAGCACTCATATAATTATTCTGCTAAATTTATATTTTTTATCATAAATACTTGACAAATATTGGCTCAAATGCTATAATTCTTTTAGCACTTCTATTATTAGAGTGCCAAATTACAAAAAGATGGTATATATGATCGATAAAAAAGAGTTTTTATTACATTCTATTATTCAAGCATACATAGAACATCTTGAACCTATTAGTTCAAATGTTTTAAAATCTATGTATGATATATCTTACTCTCCTGCTACTATTAGAAATTATTTCAAAAAGTTAGGGGAAGAGGGATATTTAGTGCAAGAGCATATTAGTAGTGGAAGAACTCCTACTAATGAAGCATTGCAAGAGTATTGGAATAGTAGATTAACTTTTGATTTATTAGAGGTAGATTATGACAACTTAAACCATCTAGCGACAAAAATGGGTTTAACTGTATTTATCAAAAAAGAGGCAGATGATACTCTAAAAAGGATTATCAATATCGAAGATATTTATATGATCTTGGAGTTTAGTTCATTTGCTATTACAGTTAAATATAGTGATGCTCTATATAGATTTTTAAATGATATGTTAGATGTGAAGATTGATGATATTTTGGATATCTCAAAACAAGTGGGTGCTACACAACTATATAATGAACTTAGTCATTATGTAAAGCACAATATTTTTGAGATAATCAATACAAAGAATTTTTTACATCTTGCAGTTCAATATGATTTAGATGAAAAAAGCATAATAGCATTCCTTCAAGGTAGTGTGATGAATACTATAAAAGCTGGTGTTCATTTTGACAATCTATTACCTTACGGGCAAATTGGTATTGTTCATAATACAAAAATCAATAATACCAATGTAAAGATGCTAGTTGTTGGTGATCTATCAAAAGATTATAAATATTTTTATAAAGGTATAGCAATATGAGTAAAGAAAATGAAAATACTAAAAACAATATAGAGGAAGAGATTCAAGAAGAGGTTGCTCAAGATGAGTTAACACAAGATGAGCAAATGGAACAATCTAAAGAATCAGATGAGGATAAATTTGAATCTTTAGATGAAGAGTTCAAATCTAAAATGGAAGCAAAAGTAGCTGATGCTCAACAAAAAGCACAAGAGGCTGAAGATAAATATCTAAGAACTCATGCTGATTTTGAAAATATCAAAAAAAGACTTGAGAGAGAAAAATATCAAGCTATTGACTATGCAAGTGAAAAATTTGCAAAAGATCTTTTAGCACCTATTGATGCTTTACAAATGGCTTTGCTTAGTGCAAATGCTGATGTAGAACCAGAAAAATTGGTAGATAAACTAAAAGAGGGTATCGAGCTTACTGCAAAAGCTTTCAATACAGCATTTGAAAAACATAGTATCACAGAGGTTGAATATGATGAGTTCAATCCTGATTATCACAATGCAGTGATGAAAGTTGATAGTGACGATGTAGAATCTGGACAAATTGTTCAAGTGCTACAAAAAGGTTATATGTATAAAGATAGACTTCTAAGAGAAGCTATGGTAAGTGTGGCAAATTAAGTCATACATAAATAATTTTCAATAAGTGCTACTTAAGTGGCAGACAAATATTAAAAAAAGAGATATTATTTCACAAATAATAAAAAATTTAAAACAAAGGATATAAAATGAGTAAAGTAATAGGAATAGATTTAGGAACAACAAATTCATGTGTAGCAGTTTATGAAGGTGGTGAAGCAAAAATTATAGCAAACAAAGAGGGAAAAAATACAACTCCTTCTATTGTAGCTTTTACAGATAAAGGTGAAGTTTTAGTAGGTGATCCTGCAAAAAGACAAGCTATCACAAACCCACAAAGAACAATATACAGTATCAAAAGAATTATGGGTCTAATGATGGATGAAGAGCATACAAAAGATGCTATGGATAAAGTTGGATACAAAATTGTAAATAGAAATGGAGCAGCAGCTGTTGAGATTGATGGGAAAACATATACTCCTCAAGAGATTTCAGCTAAAATTTTAGGAAAACTAAAAGCAGATGCTGAAAGCTATTTAGGTCAAGAGGTAACTGATGCAGTTATTACAGTTCCAGCATATTTTAATGATGCTCAAAGAAAAGCGACACAAGAAGCAGGAACAATAGCAGGACTTAATGTGCTAAGAATTATCAACGAACCAACTGCAGCTGCACTAGCTTATGGACTTGATAAAAAAGGTGAAGAGAAAGTTTTAGTTTATGATTTAGGTGGGGGAACATTTGATGTTACTGTGCTAGAGATCGGTGATGGAACTTTTGAAGTATTAGCAACAGATGGAAATGCTTTCTTAGGTGGAGATGATTTTGATAACAGAATTATTGACTGGTTAGCAGATGAATTCAAAGCAGAAAATGGTATAGATCTAAGAGATGATAAAATGGCTCACCAAAGACTTAAAGATGAAGCTGAAAAAGCTAAAAAAGAGTTAAGTTCTACAAGTGAAACAGAGATCAACTTACCATTTATCACTGCAGATGCAAGTGGTCCAAAACACTTAGTAAAAACTCTTACAAGAGCAAAATTTGAAGCTATGACTGAGGATTTGGTTGAAGAAACACTAAAACATATCAAAACAGCTATGAGTGATGCTGATCTTGATACAAATGAGATCAATGAAGTTATTATGGTAGGTGGATCTACTAGAATACCAAAAGCACAAGAGGTTGTAAAAAATTATTTCAGTAAAGATCTAAACAACTCTGTAAATCCAGATGAAGTTGTTGCTGCTGGTGCTGCTATTCAAGGTGGAGTATTAAAAGGTGATGTAAAAGATGTTCTTTTACTAGATGTTACACCACTAAGCTTAGGGATTGAAACTTTAGGTGGAGTTATGACTAAACTTATAGAAAAAGGGACAACAATACCTGTAAAAAAATCTCAAGTATTCTCAACTGCTCAAGATAATCAACCTGCAGTTACTATTATGGTTGGTCAAGGGGAAAGAGAATTTGCTAAAGATAATAAATCTTTAGGACAATTTGAACTAAGTGACATCCCACCAGCTCCAAGAGGTGTGCCTCAAATCGAAGTTACATTTGATATTGATGCCAACGGTGTATTAAATGTATCTGCTAAAGATAAAGGAACAGGAAAAGAGAATAAAATTACAATCTCTGGTTCATCTGGATTAAGTGATGAAGAGATCGAAAAAATGGTAGCTGAAGCTGAAGCAAACAAAGAAGCTGATGAGAAAAGAAAAGCATTAATTGAAGCTAAAAATCAAGCAGAAGCTATGCTTCACTCTACAAAAAAATCTCTTGAAGAAAATAAAGGTGTAGTAAGTGAAGATGAAGAAAAAGCGATCGTAGATGCTGCTGCTGATCTTGAAGAGGCATTAAAAGATGAAAATGTGACAAAAGACACAATAGATGAAAAACTAAAAAAATTAACTGAAGTTTCACATAAATTAGCTGAAGCTATGTATAAAAAAGAGCAAGGTGGTGCTGCACAAGGTGGAGCAGATCAAAGCAAGAAAAAAGATGATGAAGATATCATCGATGCAGAAGTAGAGTAAATCTCTACTTCTTTTTTATGTATTATCTTAACTTTCGCACCTAAAACCAAGTAATCTTTGAGTAATATCCCTTAATGT
>CAJXII010000129.1 GCA_913054415.1 uncultured Arcobacter sp. | reverse complement strand
TCCAACACTTTACTTTATCCCCTCAGACTGATGAAGAGCCGCCATGGATGACAGTGTAACGTGAATAAATATATAATACTAATATACAAAATATAATAACAATGATATAATAATAAATGCCATAAAAATAATCACTGCTTTTGGATTTGAATGATAAGTATAACTTAACAAAATCACTAAAGCTAAAAAACTTAATAATGAAGAGAGTATAAGAATATAACTATTTGCACCTATAGTATATCGTAATCTATAAGCACTAATATTGACAATAAAAAATATTAGTAAAAATCCTGCACTTCCAATAATAGCAATTTGACTTAAATCGATACTATTTGCCAATATCAAACTAAATAATGTAGTCCAAACAACTCCCATAATAGGTATCTCTCTTCTTTCATATAATAATTGCCTTGGCAACTCTCCATCTTTTGCAATAATAAACCCAAGTCTTGCATTTCCATAAATTGTCGCATTTATAGCTGAAAATGTAGATAAAAGTGCTGCAACAGATACTATTATAAATCCAGTCTGTCCAAGAGCTGGTTTTGCAGCTATTGCCAATGCATAATCTTTGGCAGTTATAAGTTCTTTGGCAGATACATTTCCTACAGTAACTATAGATATTAATACATATAAAATAATTACAATTATAACTGATATATAAAAGGCTCTAGGTAAATTTTTTATAGGATCTTTAATATCTTGTGCAGAGTTTGCTATAAGTTCAAATCCCTCATAAGCTACAAATATTATCATACCAGCAGATACAATAGATAAAGGTGTATCCCAATTAGATACAGATAATCTATTAGTTTGAATATATGGTGTTGCAACAACAATAATCAATACAAGAAGTGATAATTTTATACCTACTATTATCACCTCTGATTTTTCAACAAATGAACTACTAACAATATTAATAATTGCAGGAACTATTATAGCTACACTTATGAGTATATGTTGTAGCATAGATGAATTATTTTTAAAAAATGTTCCACCATAAGAGCTAAAAGCAGTTGCATAAAGTGAGATAGTTACCAAATAACTAAGCCAAAGCATTAAATTTATACTACCTGAAAGTATATTATCTCCAAATGCCTTATCTATAAAAGTTACGGTTCCACCCTCACTTTGATAAGTTACAGATAGTTTTGCATAAGAATAAGCAGTAAGTAAAGCCACAATTCCTGCTATAAAAAACGAAATTGTCGTAGCACCATGTGCTAAAGATACAGCTTCACCAAGCACAGCAAATATACCACCACCTACCATACCACCTATTCCTATGGATATAGCACCTGCTAAACTAATAGTTCTCATATAGCTACAATAATCTCTCAAATTTTAAAATAATTTGCACCACTGGATTATCTAATTTTTTAAGCATTATCTCACCCATCATCTTTTTTGCTAACATCACATAACTCTCACCAATAGTAGGATGTGGGTGTATAGTATCTATTAAATCTTTTAGTGTAAGCTCTTTTGCTACAATTAGTGATGCTTCAGAAGCTAAATTATTGGCTTCATTATGCAATATTGAGATACCTATAATTTTTTTACTACTTTTTTCTACTATAAATTTTAAATATCCAAAATCTTCATTTTCAATTTGAGATTTTGCTTCTGTGTTAAATTCAAATTTATCTACAATTATCTCTATACCTCTTTTTTTAGCTTCATCTTCACTAAGACCAGCCATTGCAATATTTGGCATACTAAATAATACCCAAGAGTTTTTATCAAAATTTGGTTTAAACAAGTTATGCTCTAAAAATAGATTTTGAGCGATTATATGAGCTGTATATTGTGCAGTATGAGCAAATTTAGGAAAGTTTTCTACCACATCACCATTTGCAAAAATATTTTTATTTGTTGTCTGAAGTGAACTTGAAGTTACAATACCTTTTTTAGCATATTCAACATTTGCATTTTCTAATTTTAAATTATCTATGTTTGGTTTTCTTCCTATTGCACTTAAAACTTTATCACACAATAGTTTTTTAACTTCATCATTTTGAGTATAAGTTATCTCTAATTGCTCATCTTTATAGTTTATCTCTTTTATATTTGATTCTAATACCAAATTTACATTAGCCTCATTTTGCAAAATATTCAAAATATACTCTGATGCTTCACTATCAAGATTTTTTAATATTTTATTACCTCTTACAAAAAGATTTATCTTAACGCCAAGTGTTGATAATATTTGAGTAAATTCTATAGCAATAGCACCACTACCAATAATACTTAAACTTTTTGGTAATTGCATATCGTGAAAAAATTTATCATTTGTAATAATTTCATCAGTTGCATCTCCACCATAAGAAGCTACTACAGATTTTGAACCTGTTGCAACAAGTGCTTTTTCAAATTCAACAATACTTTCACTTTTATCATCTAAAATTATTTTTATAGAGTTATTGCTTTCAAAACTAGCAAAACCTTTTATGATATCAATATTTCCAACACTATTTGCTAACTCTTTTGCAGCAGTTGTTCTTCTACTAAGAATATCATCTTTTCTTTGTTTGATTTTATCCCAAATAAGATTATAATGAGTATCTTTCATACCCACTCCAAAATCTTTTAATGCTTTTAGCTCTTTAATATGCTTTGCACTAGCCTCCATTATTTTTGATGGAATACACCCTTGAAACAAACACTCCCCACCTAGTTCACCTAAAACATCTACTAAAACTATAGATTTATCGCTATTTAATTTTGCATATTCTATAGCAACTGGAGTTCCTGCAGGTCCTGCTCCTATGATTACTAAATCATATTTTTGTTTTATATTTTGCATATTTTCTCCTAAATTTATTTTTTTGATAAAAACTTATAATAACGAAAGTGCTAGGCAAAAAATTGCTTTTAAGCCACTGAGTAACTTATTTGCTTCTAGATTTTGTTGTATCTGCCTTACCTTGTTGGTTTATTTTTATTAAATATTCTTAAAATTTCTATTTCTTTTTTAATTGGTCTTACTCTGTAAATTATAATATAATCTATATGAACCATATCTCTAATATTTTTATCTTCAAAATATTTTGATTGTCTATACATTATTGGATTATTGGGGATTAGATTTATCCTTTCTTTTAATTCATTTTTAAATTTCATACTTGCACTAGGTTTATCTTGTGCAATATATTCTATAATTTGTTTAAGTTGTTTGGAAAAAGTAGGTTTATATATTATTATCATTTTTGTAATGATTCAGTAAATGCATCAATATCATTCCAAAAATCTGTATTATTAATCATTTTGACATTACCGTTGTCTATATCATCGATATCTTGTTGTAATTGTTTTTGTCTCTCATAAAAATATGGGTCATATTCTAAATTTTTATCTTTTAAAATAACAATATTATCACTATGCTCTTGAATATAATTTATAAATTGTGGTATATAGTTATCTTGAATTTGTACTGACATAGTTTGCATAATAAACTCCAATATTTTAATATGATTTATTTTATAGAATTTTCACTAAGTTTTTGATTAAACTTTCTCGCTCCATTGTCCTGGATGGGAGTGTCTATTTTAGTTTATTGTTTTTTTAAATTGCAGTATGCATCCCCATCGAGGACTATGGGGACGAGAGATAAAAATATTATATTTTGTGTTCCATTATCATCATATATGCCCCATAATCTTATCAAGAGTATATTTCATATCATCATCTAGTTCCATTTTGTCAGAT
>CAJXII010000128.1 GCA_913054415.1 uncultured Arcobacter sp. | reverse complement strand
ATCAAGTTATTTTTAATAAGATTTTGATATACTAAAGTTGATATTATAAGGTGGTAAGTGAAATTATGAATAAAAAATTAATTATATTATTTATTGGGGTTATGTCGTTATTTGGTGCAAATAATTTACCAATCAAACAGCAAGATGTATCACCTCAACAACTACAGAAACAAAATAGACAAATAGTAAAGTTAGCTGCTCAAGAGTTATCAAAACAGCTTCCTCAAAAAGTAGATAAATATACTACGATTGTAGATATTAAATCAAAAGATACAAGTTTAGTATATGTTTTTGAGATAAATGCAGGTGCTAAAAGTGATGAAGCTATCAAAAAAGAGGATCACACAAGGATGCAACAAGTTATCACAAAAGGTGTATGTCGATCTTCAAAACGATTTATGGATGCTAAGATTACTATTGTATATCAATATATAAGTGCTATAAGTAAAAAAAATCTGTTTAGTTTCAAAATAGATCAAAATATATGTAGTAAAATAAAATGATGAAAAAATTATCTCTTATTACTTTTGCACTATTGTTTAGTTTTGTTATAAATGGTTGTGAAAAAAAAGACAACCATGCTTTTAAGAAAGTTCATTGGGATAGAGATATGTGCCAAAGATGTAAAATGGTTGTAAGTGATAGAAAAAATACAACTGAGGTGCGAAATCCTGATAACGGTAAAACTTATATGTTTGATGATATAGGTTGTGCAATATTATGGTTTCATGATAATCATATTGCTTGGCAAGATAAGGCGGTTATTTGGATTACAGATGCTAAAACAGGTAAATGGATAGATGCAAGAAAAGCTTTTTATGATACAAATAATATTACCCCTATGGCTTATGGATTTTGTGCCCATCTTAACAGATCAGATATAAATAGCTCTGAAGAGGTAGTAGATTTTAAAGAGATGAAAAAAAGGGTAATAAAAATAGGAAAATAAGATTTTTACTATAATTATGGTAAAATTGCCCAAATTTTATAAAAGGGTTGGTATGCTTAGAAAAATATTTTTATTATCTTTATTTGTATTGACATTAAATGCAACATTGATTAATGCAATAGCAGTAGTTGTTAATAACAAAGTGATCACACTATACGATATAGATAATGCTATACAACAAAAAAACTTATCTCACAATCAAGCAGTTAGCTTTCTTATTGATAAGATATTATTTCAACAAGAGTTAGAAAAACAAGATATTGTAGTAACTGATTTTGATATCAATGAATATATCTCAAAACTAGCTATGGTAAATCATATGACAAAAGAGCAGTTTGTAAAAATCTTAAACGAAAAACAAAATTATAGTCAATTTGTAGATCAGATACATACAAGATTACAAAAAGAGAAATTAGCTTCTAAATTATCAATAGGTAAGCTGAAAATTGCTACAAAAGAAGATATGCAGATGTATTATAAAAATAATATTGATAAGTTTAAAGTAAGTCAAAATAGTTTAAAAGTTATCCCTTTTGATCAAGTTAAGGATAAGATTTTTAATGTTTTGATGCAACAAAGACAACAAGAGTATCTCAAAGAGTATTTTGATAAGTTAAAAATTAGTGCTAATATAAAAATAATAAGATAGAGGAAAATATAGATGTTTGAAGTAATCATTGGTTTAGAAGTTCATGTTCAATTAAATACAAAAAGTAAGTTATGGTGTGATTGTGCTACAAGTTTTGGAGAAGAGCCTAATACAAATATTTGTCCAACTTGTATAGGACTTCCTGGAGCATTACCTGTTTTAAATAAAGAAGCAGTGCATAAAGCGATACAATTAGGGACAGCTTTAAATGCTAAAATAAATAAAAAATCAATTTTTAATAGAAAAAACTATTTTTATCCAGATCTTCCTACAGGATATCAAATATCACAATTTGAAGTGCCTGTAGTTGGAATGGGTGAGATTGTTATAGATTTTGATGATGGAACTACTAAAAAAATAGGGGTTACAAGAGCTCACTTGGAAAATGATGCAGGTAAAAATACACACGCAACAGACAAAAGTTTGGTTGATCTAAATCGTGCTGGAACACCATTATTGGAAATTGTAAGTGAGCCAGATATGAGAAGTGCTGACGAAGCTATAAGATACCTTAAAAAACTTCACTCAATAGTTAGATATATAGATATATCAAATGCAAATATGCAAGAGGGTAGTTTTAGATGTGATGTAAATGTATCGATTCGACCAAAAGGTGATACAAAGCTTTATACAAGATGTGAAATCAAAAATATGAATAGTTTTAAGTTTATAGAAAAAGCTATCGCTTATGAAGTGCAAAGACAAATCGAAGCTTGGGAAGATGGTGTTTATGAGCAAGAGGTAGTTCAAGAGACAAGACTTTTTGATGTTAATAGTGGGCAAACTAGATCGATGAGAGGTAAAGAGGATGCTGCTGATTATAGATATTTTCCAGATCCTGATCTATTGCCATTGATTATTACAGATGATATGATAGAGAAATATTCACAAATTCCAGAGCTTCCAGATGCGAAGAAAAAAAGATTTGTAGAGCAATATGGACTAAAAGAGTATGATGCTAGTGTAATTTGTGCTACAAAAGAGATGGCTAGATATTTTGAAGATATGTTAAGTGTAGGTATAAGTGGCAAGATGGCTACTACTTGGCTTACAGTTGAACTTTTAGGAAGATTTAGTGATGGTATGAATGTAACTACATCACCTGTATCGGCAATAAAATTAGCTCAACTTGTAAAAACGATAGAAGATGGAACTATTTCAGGAAAAGCTGCAAAAGAGGTGCTTGATTATTTGATGGAAAATGATGAAGAGATTGAAGTAGTTATAGAGAAACTTGGACTTAAGCAAGTAAGTGATGATGGAGCTATTTTAGCTATGATTGATGAGATTTTAGCAAATAATCAAAGTAAAGTTGATGAATATAAAGCTGGAAAAGAGAAAATGTTTGGATTTTTTGTAGGGCAAGTGATGAAAGCATCAAAAGGTAGTGCAAATCCACAAGTTGTAAATAAGCTTTTAAAACAAAGACTTGCTTAATTTCACAATTTTTTCATCTTTTAGTAGTATAATATGTTATGAAAATATTATATTTAGAAGATGATGTAGCCCTTAGTGCTACAATAGAAGAGTTTTTAACAGATCAAGGATATGATGTTGTTACTGCTTTTAGTGGTAATGATGTTTTAGAATATAGTTATGATGAGGTTTTTGATCTATTTATTTTCGATGTGTAAGTTCCTAAAATAGATGGATTTGAACTTTTAAAATCTCTTAGAGAAGCTGATATTACTACCCCTACAATTTTTACAACATCACGAAGTAGCATAGATGATTTAACTACTGGGTATGATGTGGGAGCTGATGATTATCTTAAAAAACCATTTGAGTTACAAGAGTTGCTTTTAAGAGTTAAAGCTCTTATTAAAAGGGAGTATAAAAATACTCAAGATAGAATTGCTATAGATGATACTATATCTTATGATATAAATTTACAACAACTAAAAATTGATGATAATATAGTAGCACTTAATCACAAAGAGAGTGAACTTTTAAAACTTTTGTTAAAACATAGATCTCAATGTGTAGAGTTTGAAACTATATTTGAAACTGTTTGGGGTTATGGTGAATCACACAATGAACAGAGTTTGAGAACATATATTAAAAATCTAAGAAAGTATATCGGTAAAGATAAAATTAAAAGTATTAAAAAACAAGGTTATATGATTGAATAGTGCAGAGAAAAAATCTATAATTAATGTCCTAATATTATATC
>CAJXII010000127.1 GCA_913054415.1 uncultured Arcobacter sp. | reverse complement strand
CTTGTAGTATATAAAGTTTGATATAAAAAAAATACAATTATAGAAAACAATCCAATAGATACTAAAACTTCTATAAGTGTAAATGATCTTTTTTTCATTATTGTTCCAGACTAAATCTATAGTAATTAGTTGTGATTTTATCCTCTATAGCTAGAATTGTTTTATAGATCATAATAGTAAGTTTATAATCATCAGATTTTAAGATAATAGGTTTCTCTTGAGTAGTTTTTTTTGTAACTTTTATAGTTTTGAGTTTTTTTCTTATATCATCATCTTTAAAATTGATCTGTTCATCAAGATATATCTTTGTATCTTGATTGTTTTTGATTTTATCAAATGCCAAAAGATTTACATAAGAGCTATTTTGTGTAGTATTATTAACCTTTTTTAAAATTATAAGGTTATTATTTTTAATCTGTAGCATAGCAGTTATTACTACAGATATTAACATTACAGATATTAAAACCTCTACTAATGTTAAAGATTTTTTCATCTACTTTAATCCTATTCGTATCGCCTCATCAAGACTTGTAGTTCCATTTTGAACCATATTTAAAAGCTGAGTTTTTATAGAAACCATCCCATTATTTTGTGCTATATTATTTAGTGTTGCATCATCTATATCTTTTTTGAGTGCTACTTTAACATCATTTGTCATTGTAAAAATCTCGGCAATAGCAACTCTTCCTTTAAAACCTGTATAGTTACATTTTGCACACCCTTTTGGTTTAAATGCTTTTATATTAGATGGCAATCCAAACTCATCAAGATAATTTTCAGCTATAATATCTTCCTCTTTACACTCATCACATAAAACTCTTACCAATCTTTGAGCCAAAACTGCCAATATTGAAGATGAGATCAAAAATTTTTCTACACCCATATCTATAAGTCTTGTAATAGCTGATGGTGCTGTATTTGTATGTAGTGTTGAAAATACAAGATGTCCCGTAAGTGCTGCTTGTATGGCAATAGTAGCTGTTTCATTATCTCTAATCTCACCCACCATAATCACATCTGGATCTTGTCTTAAAATACTTCTAAGCCCTGAAGCAAAAGTAAGTCCCACTTTAGTATTGACTTGTATTTGATTTATCTTATCACTTTTATACTCTACTGGATCTTCGACAGTTATAATATTTTTTTCGCTACTGTGTATAGTTTGAAGTAGTGAGTGCAATGTTGTAGATTTACCACTTCCTGTTGGTCCAGTTACAAGTATCATACCATAAGAGTTAAGTGTAGCATCTTTTAGTTGATTGATGACATTATTATCAATCCCAAGTTCATTTAAGCTAGGTATATCTTCACTTTGCATTAAAATTCTCATCACAACTCTTTCGCCATAAAAAGTAGGCAATATAGAGACTCTAACATCCAAAGTTTTTCCAGAGATTTTTATAGTTGTCCTACCATCTTGTGAAACTCTTTTTTCACTAATATCAAGATTAGAGATAACTTTTATACGACTTACAACCAATGCCATAATATTTTTATCAAGCTCAATATGTTTTGTCAAAACACCATCGATTCTATATCTAACTTCCCCTTTGAACTCATGAAGCTCTATATGTATATCAGATGATCTTTTTTTGATAGCTTGATAAAATAGTGAATTGACAAATTTAATAATTGGTGCTGATTCTTCACTTGTAAGAATATCAGATGATGTTTTTAGAAATTCAGATATACTCATATCTTCATCATCTACAATAGCTTCCTCTTGAGTTTTTGCTATATCACTCATCTGTCTATCGGCTTTTAGTTCTATAAATTTATTATATAAAGCATCAAAAGAGTTATCATCCAATAAGATAATCTCATGATTGAGATTTTGTTTTGAGATAAAATCAAAAGCTATACTAAGATGTGTATTACAAACACATAAAACTATTTTATCATCAATAGTTGTGAATAAAACAAAGTTTTTGAGTGCAATCTCATAATTCTCATTTTCATAAGGGATAAGATTGGGATCATGAATAGGTATAGTATCTAACATATTATATTCCAAACATCTGCTTTACTTCTTGATCTAATTGTTCTCTTTGAGATTTTTCACTCTTTTTAGTATTGTTACTTTTTTTCTTAGAGCTAAGAGCTTTTTGTGTTTTATCTATTTGTTTAACCTCTTCATCTCTTATAATATCATCTTGTTTTGATTTTAGTTTTGCCTGTTTTAGTCTTAAAATAGTATCTTTTGTATATTTATCCTCTAAAATTTTAAGTTGTGCTAACTGATTTCTAATATATGTTAAATCTTTTGATTTTGGCACTATATAAGGGGTGATGATGATCACTAGATTGATTTTATCTTTTACCTCTCTATTACTTCTAAACAAAGCTCCAAGTATTGGTATATCTCCAAAAAATGGAACTTTATCTTCTGTATTTGATTTTGTTTCTTTGATATATCCACCTAGAATTACACTTTCGCCATTATTAACTATAGCACTTGTTGATAACTCTTTTTTTGATGTATCTGGTTGTCCATTTGCTCCATCACTTTTACTTACATCTTCCACTTTAGTAGATATCTCTAATAAAACTTTTCCACCATTTGAGATTCTAGGTTTAACTGCAAGTGTAAGTCCCACATCTTCTCTTTTAAAAGAATCATTTGTTACTCCACCCGTTGATGTATTTGTAGCAGTTTTTATTGATACAGTTTGCCCTACATAAATAGAAGATTTTTTATTATTGATACAAAGTAAAGATGGTTCACTTACAATATCAGCTGCACCATTTTGATTTAAAAGATTTATACTAACTCCCATAGCTAAAACATCTTTATTTATAACACTACCTGAACTACTTACTAAAGGGATAGATGGCAAACTATAGTTTTCACTAAGTGCTGCTGATATACTTGTAAGTCCATTGCTATTTGCAATACTTCCTGTCAATCCATATTTTATACCAACATCTCTTGTTCTTTTTTCACTTACTTCTATAATTCTAGCTTTTACATATACTTGTTGTCTATCTATATCTAGTTTTGATATTAATTCTTTAAAATAATCTAGTTCATCTTTTTGCCCCATAAGGATAATACTATTTGATTCTTCATCACTTGAAACATAAGGTTTTTTATTTGGATCTTTATATTTTTTGTTTGCAATAATTCCTTGAAGCATCTTTATAACATTTTTTGATTCTGCATTTTTTAGATATATAACATTTACAGTTTTTGCAATCATACTACCATCGTTATCGATGTTTTGAAGATATTTTACTAAATAATCTACATTTTTCTTTTTACCTACGAACATTATAGAGTTTGTATCTTTGTTTAATAAAATATCAACTTTTTCTTTTGTTATTTTTTCATTATATATTGTTTTTGCGACACTTTTTAGATCGCCTAAAACATTTGCAGCTTTTATATTTTTGAGTTTTACAATTTTAATATATTTTTTACTATCTTTTGAAATAATAGAGATAACTTTTTTGATTGTAGCTATATTTTGAGGAAAATCTGTTATTACGATACTATTTGATTCTTTATCTGTTACTAATTTTGCACTTTTACTAATAAGATGTCTTATTTTACTACTAGCATAATCAACATTGGTATTTTCTATAGGAAATATCTCTGTTACCATCTGAAAAGTTTTACTCTCTTTATTATCAAGCACAGGCATATTATATTTTGAAGCATCATTAAGTCGAACAACTCTTAAAATATCATTATTTTCTATAACAGTATATCCTTTAGCTTCTAGTGTATATATTAATATATTTAAAATATCATCTTTATATACAGGTTTATTTGATATAAAATCAACTTTACCATTGATATTTTGCGTCAAAAGTATATTTTTATCTATTATTTTAGATGTAATTTTTATCAAAT
>CAJXII010000126.1 GCA_913054415.1 uncultured Arcobacter sp. | reverse complement strand
TAAATGTGGTTATTTAGAGATATTTCTTGTAAATATTTGGTGCGAAAGTTAAGATTATAAGTTATAATAATCAATTTAGAATATTAACTGGTTTTTCAAATGAAGAGATTGATAATGCAAAGAGTGCTTCTAATATATTATGGCCCAAAGATCCAGCTAATTGTAAAGTATGTGGTATAGCTAAAAGATTTATTGCTGAATCTAAAACAGGAAGAGAAGAAACATTTGTAACTACAAAAGATGGTATAGTTGTTCCTGTAGATGCTTATATCGTTCCACTTTTTGAAAACAATCAAGTTATAAAAATATATATTTTATTAAGAGATAGACGAGATGAATTAACTGCTAGAACTGAATTTGTTAAAAGTGAAGCAGAACCTATTATTGAAATTTTAAACAAAATTGAAAAAGGTCAAATAGATGAACATTTAATTTTAGGTGAAGATAATGAATTAAAAGTTTTAGAGGAACCTGTAAATAATATTATCAAAAGTTTAAGTGATATTATCAATCAGATCACAACATCTACAAATGATATTCTTCAATCAACTCAACAATCAGCTCAAAAGTTAAATAAAACTACTGAAGTTGTTGATGATCTCAATCATAAGATTACAGAAACTACACAACAAATATCTAATATGTCAAACAACACAAGTAGTGTAACAAACTCTTTACACGACGAATCAACACTTGCAAATAAAACAGTTGAATCTATGGAAGAGATAAATACACAAGTTACCGCTATAAATGAAGCTATTAGTGTCATAGATCAGATTGCATTTCAAACAAATATCTTATCTTTAAATGCTGCAGTTGAAGCAGCAACTGCAGGTGAAGCTGGAAAAGGTTTTGCTGTTGTTGCTCAAGAGGTGCAAAATCTAGCTAGTAGATCAGCAGAAGCTGCAAATGAGATTAAAAAAATTGTAGAAACTGCAACAGCAAAAGCAAACGAAGGTAAAGAGATATCTACCAAGATGATAGCTGGATTTGATACTTTAAATACAAATATCAACCTAATGGCAGAAACTATCCAATCTGTGACAGTATCATCAAATGAACAACAAAAAAATATGCACGATATCAATAGTGCTATTGATGAGCTAGGAAGATATATTCAACAAAGTGCTGAAGTAGCAAATAGATCTAAAACTGATACTTTTAAAATTTTACATATATCTTAAATTTTGTTGTAGTAAAATACCAACTACTACAGCAAAATAGCACTTGCAACACCTAAAGTAGCTGTTTCGCTCTTTAGGATTGTTGATATTCTAGTTCCTACTATTTTATCTTTTGAAAAATATTTTAACTCATCTTCGCTAAAACCACCTTCACATCCTACTATAATCGTATCGATTTTATCTTTGCAAGAGTTGATATTATTAGATGAAAAATTAAACATATAACTATTTGGATATTGTTTTATAAACTGGCTTATACTATTACTTTCATCTAGTTTAATAATATTTGAACGACCAGATTGGGATGATGAATTTTGCAATAATTTTGTAAGTTTTTCATAGTTGATTTTATATTTCTTTTGTGAGTATTGACATCTTATAAAAGTGATATGTGATACTCCTAGCTCATTTAAACTAGCGATACTATTTTCTATATTTTTAGGATCTATTATACACCATCCTATATGTAGTGCTTTATGTGGCACTAAAACTTTTTTTTCTCCTCCTACTAGCTCCAAAATAGCATCTCTTCTATTTATAGAGATAACCTTATAAAAATATATATTATCATCTAATAAGTTTCTAAAAGCAAACTCTTTATCTGATTTTTCTCGTCTTATTTTAAATAGATATTTATATAATTCACCATCAATTTTAAGACTTTGTTTTCCTGCTTCTTGGAAATATGTAAATTGCATACTAAAATCGCAATACCAATTCAGATATAATAAAAGTAATAACTAATAAAGCTATATCAAAAATATATATTTTTCTAGTAAATTTCACAAACTCTTTTTGCTTATTAATTTCATCACTTTTTATTGTTCTCATCTTTTTTCGTCTAATAATCTCTAGTATCATAATAACAAATGTAACGGGTATCATTATAACTACTACCCATCTTACATCATGATTGAATGCCATAGCTACAATACCTGTATATGCTAAAGCTGCATTTATAGAGTGAAAAAGTGGTGTTACTGATTTTAAATATCTTCCTAATACTACAAATGGTTTAGTTGTGATTACAAAATATAAATTCATACCTATCATAAATAACATAGCAAATACTAAATAAAAATGAACACTAATAGATTGATTGATAACTTCCATTGTCATTTCCTAAAATTTTTTTGAAAGTATATCATAACTTAATTTGCTTTTCATTAAGCCTTGATATAAGCAATAGTAACTTATGGCAAAACTATAATATTGCCATAAGATATTTATCTAAAAACTCTCCCACTCATCATCTGTAGTATTAGAAACAATAGGATTAATAGATTGTTGCTCTGTTGTTATTTTCTCTTGAATAATTTTTTGATTATCAGATTTAGCATTTTGGTTAGTCTTTACAGTAATCTGTGCTGTATTATGCACTATTTTTTTACCTTTTACTTCATCTTTACCTATAAACTCTTTTTGATTTGCATCTTCAACAATATCATAAGCTATCTGTTGAGTTTGTATAGCTATATCTTTTGTAGCATTTGCTACTGAAGCATTTTTTTGAGTCTCTTGATCAAGTTGTGTTACTGCATTATTAATCTGTTCTATACCTTTTAGCTGCTCTTTTGAAGCTAATTCAACACTTGAGATCAATTCCAATGTTTTAGATATAGATTGATTAAGGTGAGTATATCCATCTATCATCTCATCTGATATTTTTTTACCACTATTAGCTTTTGAAGTTGCTGTCTCTACAAGAGTTTTAATCTCATTTGCAGCTTCTGCTGATCTACTAGCTAAGTTTCGCACCTCTTGAGCAACAACAGCAAAACCTTTTCCAGCTTCACCTGCTGTTGCTGCTTCAACTGCAGCATTTAAAGATAAGATATTTGTTTGAAATGCAATCTGATCTATTACACTAATAGCTTCATTTATAGCTGAAACTTGTTCATTAATCTCATCCATTGCTGTTGTTGTCTGATTTGCTAAATCTTGACCTTTTGAAACTGAATCTTTTACCTCATTACCATGAGATGCCATCTCTAATACATTTTCAGTATTGGTAGTTATATTTGAAGTTATCTCTTCAAGTGCTGCTGCTGTTTCCTCTAAAGATGCTGCTGTTTTATTTGAAGCGGAACTTAATACTGATACATTTTCTAATAATTCATCTGAACTATTTTGTAGTGTTAAACCATTTGATTTATTATCTTTTAATATATTTGTGATTGAATCTCTTAGTTTATTGATATCTTTTAATAATAATTCAAATACGCCACCTTTTTCTATACCATTCATAGATAACTCTTTTCTATAATCAAGATGAGCATACTCTTCAAGAACTTTATTGATATCTATAAAATGTTGTTTTGTGGCATTGATCATCTGATTTACCCCATTTTTAAAACTTTCTAATGATTCATTTGAAGTTGTTTGAGTAATAATATCACTATACCAACCTTTTGTCACTCTATCCATTATAACATTTGCAGAATTTATAAGGTGATTATCTTCATCTATAATTTTTTTGGTTTGAACAATATGTTGATTTACTATTTTAGACATTGTTCCAATCTCATCAGAACTACTATCATCAAGATGTTTTACAGTATCTGTTTCTCTATTAAGATATTCAAAAAAATTTAATATTCCATCTTTAAAATTTGTTAAAGGGTTAATAATCATTTTATATAATGTCCCCAGAAAAAATAACCAATTTCAAGAATATTTATATTCCTAAATAG
>CAJXII010000125.1 GCA_913054415.1 uncultured Arcobacter sp. | reverse complement strand
CCTAATTATAGAGTAATTTGGCTTGTTGTCTAATTGGGTATGGATTTATTAGGGACTACATATTAAGATTAAATTTATCAATTTTTTGCTATAATTTACACGATGAGTGACAAATATGTGACTTGCATTTTAAAATTTAGGAGGAGATTGATGCAAAACGGTGCACGAATTGAATACGATTATTCAATTGCAAAAGCTTTTACTTTTGCGACAATTCTGTTTGGTATTATTGGTATGACTGTAGGTGTTATTATAGCATTCCAATTAGCATTCCCAAGTTTAAGTAATTTAGCTGGAGAATACGGTACTTTCAGTAGATTAAGACCTTTACACACAAATGGTGTTGCTTTTGGTTTTACTCTAAGTGGTATCTTTGCTACATGGTATTATGTAGGGCAAAGAGTGTTAAAAATGTCTCTAAAAGAATCAAAATTTATTAAGAGTATAGCAACATTACATTTTGTTTTATACTTTATATTAATTCTTTTAGCAGTTGTAACTTTACTTATGGGATATACATCATCTAAAGAGTATGCTGAATTAGAGTGGCCACTAGATGTTCTAGTAGTTGTAATTTGGGTATTATTTGGTATTGCTATGTTTGGTATGATAGGGTTAAGAAGAGAGAGAACATTATATATCTCTGTTTGGTATTATATAGCTTGTTTCGTTGCTATTGCAATGTTATATCTATTCAATAATATGGAGGTTCCAACTTTCTTATTTGCAAATGGAGCTCCAAGTAGTTTTATGAATTCTATATCTGCTTATGCTGGAACAAATGATGCTTTAGTTCAATGGTGGTATGGACACAATGCTGTTGCATTTGTATTTACTACACCAATTATTGCGATGATTTATTATTTCCTACCAAAAGAGTCTGGACAAAATGTTTATTCTTATAAATTGTCTATATTATCTTTCTGGGGATTAATGTTTGTTTATTTATGGGCTGGTGGACACCACTTATTATACTCTACTGTTCCAGATTGGATGCAAACTATGGGTTCTACAATGTCAGTTGTATTGATTTTACCATCATGGGGATCAGCTATTAATATGCTTCTTACTATGAAAGGTGAGTGGGGACAATTACAAACAAATCCATTGATTAAATTCCTTGTATTAGCATCTACATTCTATATGCTATCTACAATAGAAGGACCAATTCAAGCTATTAAATCTGTTAATGCGATTGCTCACTTTACAGATTGGATTCCAGGACATGTTCACGATGGTGTATTAGGATGGGTTGCATTTATGATTATTGCATCATTATTCCATATGGCTCCTAGAATGTATAAAAGAGAACTTTACTCTAAATCATTAATTGAAACACAATTTTGGTTACAAACTGTTGGTATTGTATTCTACTTTACATCTATGTGGATCGCAGGTATTACACAAGGTATGATGTGGAGAGCTTATGATCAATATGGTTCATTGGTTTATTCATTTATAGATACTGTTGAAGTGTTACATCCTTACTATACTCTAAGAGCAGTTGGTGGATTGTTATTCTTAACTGGTTTCTTTATGTTTACATATAATATGTATAAAACTGCAACTTGTGGTAGAGTTCTTGATAAAGAACCAGCAAATGCTTCGCCTATGGGCGCTTAATAGAAGGGGGTTAATATGTTTCATTGGTTAGAACAAAGACCGTTTTTCTTTACGGTTGTAGTATTTATATTTGTTGCATTTGCAGGTTTAGTAGAAGCAATTCCTGATTTTGCAAAAGGGAGTCAGCCTATAGTTGGTAAAAAACCATATACTATTTTACAACTTGCAGGAAGACAAGTATATATAAAAGATAGTTGTAATGCATGTCATTCACAACTAATTCGTCCATTCAAATCAGAAACTGATAGATATGGTATGTATAGTTTATCTGGTGAGTATGCTTATGATAGACCATTTTTATGGGGTTCTAAAAGAACAGGTCCAGATCTACATAGAATTGGAAACTACAGAACAACAGATTGGCATGAAAATCATATGATGAATCCTGCTAGTATAGTTCCTGGAACTATTATGCCAGCATATCCACATATGTTTAAAAATACTGCTGATTTAGCAACTGCATATGCAAATGCTAATACTCAAAAAGAGGTATTTGGTGTTCCTTACGATAAACCAGGTATGCCTAAATTAGGTAGTTGGCCAGACGCAAAAGCTCAAGCTTTAGAAGATGCAAAAGTGATCGTTGCTGATATGAAAAATCAATCAGTAAAAGATGCCGTAGCAAATGGTAAAGTTCCTGAAATAGTTGCATTAATTGCATATTTAAATTCTTTAAAATAAAGGTTTGTTGTGGATTATGATACTCTAGTAGAGATTCAAGGATATGTTAAATTCTTTTTAATATTAACCGTTTTTATTATATTTTATAGTTATGCTTATTCAATATATAAAAGAGATAAAAAGGGAGAAAGAGATTTTGAAAAATATTCAAAAATTGTTCTTGATGATTCTGTAGAGGCACAACCTTTAGAAAAAAGAGAAAATAAAACAAATAACGAAAAAGGAGAAAAATAGTATGAAATCTATGGTAATAGGTGGTATTATCCTTATCATTGCTTTGATGGCAGGAACTTACTATATGGTAGGTGATTCATTTCAGCTTGGTGAAGATTATGTCAACGACCTTACAATGCTTGGTGCTATTGCAATTATTGGGATTACAGTATTTGTAGCATTAAAGTATATTAATCAAATTAAAAATGATACAGCAACAGGTGAGTTAGCTGAAGAAAATTGGGATGATATTGGTGAATATAAAAATAATATCCCTGTTGGTTGGGGGATTATGTTTCTTGCAACAATTATATGGCAATTTTGGTATTGGTTTATTGGATATCCTACAAACCAATTCTCACAAGTTGGTCAATGGAATGAAGAAACAAAACAATATCAATCAAAATTTGAATCTAAATGGTCAAAAATTTCTGATCAAGATTTAAAAGATATGGGTGAATCAGTATTTTTAGTTCAATGTGCTCCTTGTCATGGAGTAGATGCTGAAGGTATTGAAGGTAAAGCTCAAGATTTGACAAAAAGAATATCTAAAGAGTCTGTTTTATACACTATAGAACATGGTGCAAATAACTTCAAATCTGTATATCCAGGTGGTATGCCAGCAGGTATGGCAAGTGGTGCAGATGCTCAAGCTATTGCAGAATATGTTGCAGGTGGATTTAAAGGTAAAGCTCCATCAGGATGGGCTACATGTGCAGGATGTCATGGTGATGGAAGTGGTATCCCTATGGTAGCACCAAACCTTAAAACTTATACTAATGATTTGATTAAAACTGTTTTATATAATGGTAAAAAATCAAGTATTGGAACAATGCCTAAATTTGGTAAAAGATTATCTGATACACAAATCAAAGCAGTTGCAACATATCTACGAAGTATAGGAGGTGAGTAAGATGGCTGGAAATACACAAATGACAGAAGCAGAAAGAGGGCAATTTGGTCTTATGCATGGTATTGCAGGTATGTTAGTAGCTACAGTATTATTACTAAGTATTTTAGCAGGATTGACAGTTTGGGGCTTTGCAGTTCAAAAATCTAATGCAACAAACTACTATACAATTGATCAAGACTTAAATGCTATAAAAGCAGGTAGTACATTTTCTGGTCCAGATGAAAAAGATGGATCTAAAAATTACACTATGTGGAAAAATCAGAAGTAAAGGATAGATTATGGAAAAACTTATAGCATGGTTATTGTTACTTTCAGCGGTAGTGTCTATTTATTTAACATATTTAGATCCTACAAGAGTTTTTATAGGATAGAAACAATATATAATCAAAAAAGGGGAAGGTTTTATTATCTTCCCCTTTTTTATTTAAAAAAATATTAATTTTGTAGTGTATAATAGTAGTTTATATAGTATAAACCCTAATAAATCCATACCCAATTAGACAACAAGCCAAATTACTCTATAA
>CAJXII010000124.1 GCA_913054415.1 uncultured Arcobacter sp. | reverse complement strand
TATTTAGGAATATAAATATTCTTGAAATTGGTTATTTTTTCTGGGGACATTATAGATGATTATTATTATAGTATTAACTCTGACATCATTTATTTTAGTTAAGATTTTATTACGACCACTTAGTAATAATCTGATTTTACTAGATAGATTTATAAAAGATACCACTCATGAGTTAAATACACCAATCTCAGCTATTTTGGGTAATATTGAAACTTTGGATTATTCAACCATAGGTCAAAATAATCTTAAAAAAATAGATCGTATTAAAATAGCATCTTCAACTATATCAAATATATATGATGATCTATCTTTTTTATTGCTTCAAAATTATCGTCATTCAAAAGATTTAAATTTAGACATTTCATATATTTTAAAACAACGCATAGAATATTTTACACCTATGGCAAATGCACAAAGATTAAAGTTTCAAGTTGATATAGCAAATAATATTATTTTAATCATAGATCAAGTTAAAATAGAAAGATTATTTGATAATCTAATATCCAATGCGATAAAATATTCTAAACCTCATACAACTATTCAAATTAAATTAGATCAAAATATGTTTAGTATAGAGGATCAAGGTTGCGGTATGACCAAAGAGCAAATCAATGAGATATTTATTAGATATAAAAGATTTAACAATACTGTTGGTGGATTTGGTATAGGATATAGTATCATCAAAACAATAACAGATCAGTATAATATCAAGATCAATATCATATCAAATATAGATCAAGGAACAAAAGTGGAGTTATTATGGTCAAAATAATTAGTGTAGTTTTAATATTATTAGTAAGTGTATATGGTGATATATTTGAACAAAATTGCTTAAAATGCCATAATTCACAAGAGCTAAATATATTTATGAAAAAATATACTTTAAGGTATAGTAGTGAAACAAAGATAAAAAAAGCACTTTTTAATTTTTTGGATCATCCTACATCATCTGTTCCACTTATGCCATATAGTTTTATCATCAAAAATGGATATAAGCAAAAACTAAATTTAACACAATCGAAGTTAAAAGAAGCTATTAATATTTATTATAAAAATTATAATTTAAAACAATATATAAAATAAATTAACAATTAATTCACAATTATTTGATATAATTTCACAAATTCAATAAAAGGAAGATTATGAAGAAAATTATTGTAAGTATAATGCTTATAGCAGTAAGTATGATGGCTATGCAAAAGATGCAAAACTATAGAGCGGTGCCTATGAAAAAGGCTACACTTGTAAAAAGTGGTAAAGAGAAGATGTTTTGTAGTGTTTGTGGTATGACATTACCTATGTTTTATAGAACAAACCATGCAGCAGATCATGATGGTATCCACGATCAATATTGTTCAGTTCAATGTGAATTAACAGATCAGTTAATCAATGGTAAAAAATTGACAAATTTTAGAGTTGTAGATAATACTACATTGAAATTTATAGATGCTACAACAGCTTACTATGTAGTGGGAAGTAAAAAACCAGGAACTATGAGTATGATTAGTAAATATGGATTTGGAACAAAAGCAGCAGCTTTAAAATTTCAAAAAGCAAATGGTGGGAAAATTATGAATTTTGATCAAGTAGTAAGCTTAGTGAAAAAGAGTTTAAAACATGATCTTATGATGATCCATAAAAAACAAGCTAAAATGGCAAAAATGGGTAAAATGATCTATAAAAAGATGTGTAAACCTACAGATAAAAAATTTGACTCAATCGCAAGTGCAAAAGCATATCTTAAATCATCTAAAATATGTGGTAAGCTAAGAGGTAAAAAATGTCAAATGGTTGGATTATATTTAGCAAAAAGAAATTGATACTCCACCTCATAAATGAGGTGGATTCTTGCTCCATAACCTAACTGGCTATTTTATCACAAGCATTATTGCCGTGTATCCCACGGTCAAGTATGTTTAAAGCACCAACTATATCTGCGTTATTAGAATAGTTGCACTTTTGACATACAAATTTTGATTGACTTAATCTGTTTTCTTTTGAGATATATCCACACTTAGGACAAGTTTGAGATGTGAATTTAGGATTAACTTTTATAAGCTCTCCGCCATTTCTTTTGAGTTTATACTCTAACATCTCAAAGAACATTCCCCAACTTTGTTGAGTTATTACACGATTAAGTCCTGATTTTGCTTTTACATTTTTACCCGGTGTTTCAGTAGTGCCTTTTGCACTTTTAGACATATTTTTAATTTTTAGGTCTTCAACTACAATAGCTTGGTTTTCGCTGTATTTAGTTGAAAGTTTATGTAAAAAATCTTTTCTTTTGTTAGCTATTTTTAGATTTATCTTTGCTAATTTTTGCTTCGCTTTAAATCTGTTATTGCTACCTTTTTTCTTACGACTAAGTTGTTTCGCTCTTTTTCTTAGTTTAGTGAGTTCCCGCTCAAGTTTTAGTGCTTCTATTTTGTTGCCGTTACTATCTGCTACTACAAGCTTAACTCCAACATCTAGTCCAACTATTTGATTATTATGATTTATAGATTTATTTTCTATACCATCATCAATTAACAAACTTGCATGATACTGATATGCTTCAAGCGATATAGTTACGGTTTTGATTTTACCTATAAAATCTTTTCTAAAACCTTTGCACTTTACCCAACCAACTTTAGGAAGATATATTTTATTTTTATTTTCATTTAATTTTACCCTTTGTGGATATTGGAAAGATTGTCTTGAGTGATGTTTAGATTTAAACTTAGGAAATCCAACTGCTCCACCTTGTTTTACTCTTCTGAAAAAGTTTTTATAAGCACTATCCATATTTGAGATAGATTGTTGTAGCACTTGAGAGTCTATATCTTTTAACCAAGATGTTTTATCTCTCTTTCTAAGTTTTGTGGCTCGTTTGATTAAATCATATTTACTTATGTTTTTACCAAACTTTTTATATGTATATATTTTTAATGCCAACATTCTATTAAATATATATCTACTACCACCTATTTGAGAAGCTATGATTTGCTTTTGTTCTTTATTTGGATAAAGTCTTATCTTACAAGCTTTTAACATAGCTACTCCTTTTATATGGTGTATATGTTGTAATTATGGCACAAACAGATTATAATGTCAATAAAATTCAAAGGGTATGTATGGAAATTATTCAAATTAAAAGCTAAAGCTTTTCAACCTTATATCTACTCCTTAAAAGAAGTGATTTTAAGGTTGGATTTGATAATTTTAAAATATCCAGATGCTAATCAAAAACAAATAACTTCACTTGCTGGACTTAATCCAATTTATAGACAATCTGGTACTTCTGTTCAGTCTGGTTATAGAATCTCTAAATCAGGTTCAAGTATTTATCGTAGTGTGCTTTTTATGTCAGTCTTTACAGCTGTGCAATATGATAAAAATTTTAAATCTTTTTATGAACGATTAAAATCAAAAGGGAAACATACAACTTGCACACAAATTGCAGTAATGAGAAAAATAATATTAATAGCTCATTCTCTTTATAAAAACAACAAAAAATATGATGAAACATTTAATACTCAAGAGGCTTCTAAAATGTAGTAATTTTTAAAAATATTGTTACTATTGGTATCATTGTTAATTAAATTTAAGCGTGGCGACTTTCCCTGCATCCAATTATACTCCACTGTTAATTGTCCTACTGTTTTTGCATATTCATCTATTTTAGCTTGTAATTTAATATTTTCATCTTTATACTCTTTTACAGCTTTGGCTGGTTCCATTGCAACTTCTGCATTTTTTCTTGTGAAGCGAAGCAGTTGCGAAGCAATCACTCTCTTTGAGAAAAATATCTTTTTCCAATTTTCAAGGAAACTTTTTTACTTTGTAAAAATCGCTATTCGCTAGTTTTGTAAGTTTTTAGGATTTATATTGTTTTCACTTGCAAAGCTAGCAAATGCGGTTTTGCTTTAGCAAAAAGCTTCCTGCAATCTCATTTTATAATGTCCCCAGAAAAAATAACCAATTTCAAGAATATTTATATTCCTAAAT
>CAJXII010000123.1 GCA_913054415.1 uncultured Arcobacter sp. | reverse complement strand
GATACACTAAAGGATGTGACTGCTAAATTGCTTGGTTTTAGGTGCGAAAGTTAAGTTGTTTAGCTACATTATACCATTTTTTATAAAATTTTAGATAAAATACAGACAACTTATATTTGGAGAGATATTTTTTGAAAAAAATTATATTATTTATACTATTCTTAAACTTTATATATGCCCAAACCATAAAAGATATATCTAGCATAGTTGGTATTAGAGACAACCAACTTATTGGATATGGATTGGTTGTTGGTTTATCAGGAACAGGTGATAAAAGTAAATTTACAATGCAATCACTACAAAATCTATTAAGAAACTCTTATATCAAAATTCCAGCTTCTTCAATCAAATCAAAAAATATTGCAACTGTAATGGTAACAGCTACACTTCCTCCATTTTCAAGGCAAGGGGATAAACTTAAACTAAATGTAGCATCTATAGGCGATGCAAAATCTATTGATAAAGGAGAATTACTTCTTACTCAGTTAAAAGGTATCAATGGTCAAGTTTATGCTATAGGGCAAGGTAATGTTATTGCAAGTGCAGATAATCCAACAACAGGATATATCTACAATGGTGCTATTGTAGAGAATGAATTAGATTTTTCACTAAAAGATGAAAAAGCTATCACTCTTAGTTTATTTAAAAATGATGCGGCGATTGCAAGTCAAATAGAAAAAACCATCAATCAAAAATTCAAAAAAAATATAGCACAAGCAATAGATACAAGAACTATTCAAGTAATCAAACCTTCTAATATGTCAATGATAAGCTTTATAGCACAAATTCAAAATATACCTATTAATACAAATTTACGAAAAAAGATTATTATAGATATGACAAGAGGTATAGTAGTTGCTGGTGCAAATATTCCAATCAAGCCCGTTACTGTATCAAGAAAAGATTTTACATTAAGGATAAAAAGTTCTACTTTATCAAACAAAGACTGGGGAAATCCTGTCTCAAATCAAGGAGTTAATATAGGCGATGATGTAAAAATTGGTAATCAAGTAACAAAAGTAAATCTAAACAATGCACTAATAAATACAAAAAATCAACCTACAGTATCTGATTTGATGAGATCGATGAAGATTATGAAACTTGATATTAAAGATATTATAGAAACAATACAGATGTTAAATAATTTAGGTGCAATAGATGCACAAATAGAGACGGTGAATTAATATGGCAGAATTTTTAAGTCAAGATGAGATTGATGCGTTATTGGATATTGCCGAAGATGGCGAAGATCTTGATGCGGTAGAGGAAAATACAGGTCCCTTAACTAAAGAAAAAAGTTATACAATTTATGACTTTAAAAAACCAAATAGAGTATCTGCTGATCAGATGAAAGCATTTAATGCTTTGCATGACAAAATGTTAAGAACAACTATTACTGATCTATCAGCTATGCTTAGAAAAATTGTAAATATTGAACTATACAGTATAGAGCAGATGACTTATGGTGAATTTATTTTATCAATTCCACAAGTTACAAGTCTAAATACACTCTCTATAAAACCTCTTGAGGGAAGAATTGTAATAGAGTGTAACCCTAGTATTAGCCATAAAATCATAGCTGAACTTTTAGGAAATGGTGGATCATCTTTAGCAAATCCAGAAAAAGAGCTTACAGAGTTAGAGATGAATGTTATAGAACATTTTTATCAACTAATTGTAAATCATCTAAAAGAGGCTTGGGAAGATGTTTTAACTGTAAATTTTAAAATAGAATCACGAGATACAAATGCAAATGCTATTCAAGTAATATCTGATCATGAAGTTATACTTTTAGCAGTATTAGAGATATCTATAGAGGAAGAGTCTGGATTTTTATCTATATGTTATCCTATTAATTATATTGAACCACTACTTGATAAAATTGTAGAAAAAATATTTGCAGAGGGTAGAAATAAAAAAATCAGTAAAAAACAAGATATCAATATTTTAATGTCTGGTGCTAAAATGGATATTGAGGTTATGATGGCAGAGACTGAGCTTACTATGAAAGAGCTATTAAATCTACAAGAAAATCAAACAATTATCTTTAATAAAAATGCTTCAAACTCCACTGCTAAAATTTATGTCAATCATAAAGATAAATTTTTAGGTATAGCGGGAGTATCAAATAACCACAAAGCTGTGCAAATAGAAACAAATATAGATCATGAAAAACAAGAAACATTAAAAGAGTTAAAAGAGTTAAAAGAGTTAAGAGAAGAAAGAGAAAAAGAGCATAAAGCAGCTCAAGAAAGAATTAAAAAACTCTTAGAAACAAAAGATGATATATAACATATAGTATAGATGGATAATATTCAACAACTACAACAAACAATCCAAGAGATATATATAAAAAATATCAATTATTTTCAAAAATCTCATCCTAAACTTTATGATCGTATAATTGATTTTGAAAAAAATCATCAAGAGAGCTACTATTTAGATTTTTCAAATAACCATTTTGAACTTTTTGATAAAAACGACAATCCAACATATAACTGCGATCCTTTTTATGATGCACAATATAGAGCAAAAAATATTTTCAATGCTATTAGTGGTATATCTACTATTGATACTCAACCACGAGATATTAAAACAGATCTAAAATATGATATCAATAGATTTATCAATCAATATATACAACTATACCAAAATGATCCACAAATAGAAAATATAAAATTTGATAAATTTATCTTTATTGGCACACTTTTAGGAGTTCATATAAATGATATTGTAAAAACAATAGATACTAATACTATTTTAATTGTAGAAAATAGTTTAGAGGTTTTTAGATTATCTATGTTTTTAACAGACTATGAAGAGGTTGCTTTATCAAATAAGATCTTTTTTGCTATAGAAACAGATGAGTTAGAACTTACCAATACAATAATCAACTTTTTAAATTACGACAACAAATATAACTATTTTATCAAATTTGAGATAGCTACTCAAAAAGAGATACCACTACTAGAGCAAATCACAGATATAATATCATCAAATAGTAAAACAATCTATCCTTATAGTCAATTCCTAAAAGCTTATAGCAATGGTATTAAAAATTTTATATCTTATAAAAAATTGATAAATTTATCTAAAAATTATACAATACTACAAAATAAACAAGTTTTATTTTTAGCAGCTGGTCCATCACTAAAAGCTAATATTGAATTTATCAAAAAAAATCGAAATAATTTTATTATCGTAGCAGTATTAGCAACTCTAAAAAGATTGGAATATGAAGATATTATTCCTAATATTATTATCACTATAGATAGTGATATAAAACTTTTAGAATTTACAAAAGTAAAATCAAAATACTACAAAAATTCAACTATTTTAGCAGGGATAAATACTCATCCAAAAGTATTAAAAAAACTATCAAAATCATCTAGTTTATACCTGCTACAGACCAATATAGAGATTTTTGAGAATTATGGAGTTTTTAGTGGTTCTACAGTTGGGGATATTGGGTTAAAAATCCTATTGCAATTAGGGGCAAACCAACTATATATTTTAGGTATAGATGCCTCTTTAGATCCAAAAACTGGTGCAACACATGATGATCTACACAATTTTAATCAATATATTTCACTAGATTTAAATGATAATCAAAATAAAGATTTTAGTCAAAAAATATATAAAATAGATGGAAATTTAAAAGATACAGTTTATACATCAGGACAATACAAACTACTTATTGATTCATTTAATAATATTAATATCAATCCAAATCAAATCAAAATCTATAACCTATCTTCTAATGGAGCAAGATTAAACAACACATATCCAACTAATCCAGAAAGTCTAAAACTACAACCTATCAATAAAACATTTATTTTAAATAATCTTAATCAAAATCTATTAAACAATCTAAAAGTATCACTTACACAAAATGAGATTGACTCTTTTAAGATTGAAACAAAAATAGCATCAGAGTTTTTTACACTTGATAAAACCAATATAGACAATTCTCTTATATATAAACTAATAGAAAAATATTATGATGTGATTCAAC
>CAJXII010000122.1 GCA_913054415.1 uncultured Arcobacter sp. | reverse complement strand
TATAGAGTAATTTGGCTTGTTGTCTAATTGGGTATGGATTTATTAGGGATTAAGTGGTTGGTTTTATAGAAATATTGTATATTATAAAAAAAGATGATAGGATTACACTAGATCAACTATCTTCTTTTTTTAATTGAATAAATTATAACATAAAAAACTAAAAAATCAAAATAGTATCACTCTTATAGCAATATAGAAATTGGCAAAGAGAATAATACTCTTACTTACATTTACTCCAATAATCCTATTGCTAAAAATCTAAAGAATGGCGACAACGTCAATGGAAGTCGGGAATAATCCTCTAACCATCCCTGAGACAGTAAAATTATATCAAATAAAAATGATAAAAGTCAAGTGCTACAAGCGAGAAGAGAAATATTTTATAGAGCAAGTGCTTTTTCAAATCATGATTTAAACTCTTGAGATGTAAGTAATATTATAGATCATATAGACTTTATGACTGATGTAGGAGATGGAAATACTGAGTCTAATTGGCCGTAAATAGAAATAGCAAGGCTTATACTTATATTCAAACATTTACATTTCATAGAAATCTATTTAAGATGAATGTACAAAAGCAAAAAGTGGGAGCCTAACCCCACTTTAAGCCGACTATTTTACAATAGCAAAAATTATATATACTAAAGCTATTGCTAAATAACCTAGAGTATGGATATCTATGTGGAGCATAAGGTATCCTTTATATAGTCTATCCCTGCAAATCCCAACCATTAATCCAAAAAAAAAGGTTAGTGCAAAACACTAACCTTTTAACTATATAGATACCAATGCTCCACAATTTTATCTATACTCTTCGATGGGCTACATCGTTAAAAGTATTTTATTAGAATAAATATTAAATTTTACTTAAATATTGTATAAATAAAAATCCAAAAAAGTTCAACATTATTTTGCTATAATCAAATGTATAAATTGCACAGATTACAAAGAGGATAACAATTATGAAAAAAATATATATAATGAGTATAGCAATATCAACCTTACTGTTTTCACAAACATTTCAAGAATATCAACAAGCACAGTTAAGTGAGTTTACTCAGTATAAAAAATCTATTGATGATGAGTTTGCTAGTTTGTTAAAAAAACAATGGAGTGCATTTAAATCTTTTAAGCAAAAACCTTTGTATCAAAAACCAAAACCTAAAAAACTTCCAGTAGTAAAAAAAGAGATTATTATTCCAAAACAAGAGATAAAAAAATCCCCAATTGTAACACTAAAACCAAAAGATGAAAAGAAGCCTATTGTAGTTAAAAAACCTATTGATAAACCAAAAATCACAATAGATAAAAATATCAAAAAAATATCTTTTAAATTTTATGGTCAAGATGTAGTAGTAGATTATCATAAGAGTATAGATTTTGATTTGTCTAGGATTGATAACAAAAGTATTAGTAATGCATGGGCAAAACTAGGAAAATCAAAATCAAATCAGTTAATAAAACAGATCAATTATTATATAGATAAGCTAAATCTAAATGATTGGGCTAAATATTTATTGGTATATGATCTTGGAGAAAATATATATCATAATAAAAATAAAACAAATATTTTTACATGGTTTGTGCTTTCCAAACTTGGATATGATATAAAAGTTGGTTACTCTTCAAATAGTATATATCTGTTATGTGCAATCAATCACAACCTTTATCAAGTGTCATTTTTTACAATTAAAAATCAAAAATATTATATACTTACACCAGATGGGAAAGCAGGAAATATAGGTGCAGTTTATACATATAATGGCAACTATCCAGAAGCTATAAAAAAGATGTCCTTTGAGATAAAACAACCTATAAAATTTAACAACAATATAAAACAAAAAAGATTATCATTTGATTTTCAAGGTAAACACTATATAATTAACGCACAATATAGTAATGATTTGGTTAAGTTTTATAGCACTTTTCCTCAATGTGATTATAAAATATATTTTCATAGTAAAGACTCACCTCAAATATCTCAATCAATATTAACTGAGTTAAGAAAGTATTTAAAAGGAAAAAGTGAATTAGAAGCTGTCAATTTCCTACTTAGATTTACACAAAAATCATTTCAATACAAAACAGATGGCGATCAGTTCTCTTATGAAAAAGTGATGTTTCCAGATGAAACTGTATTTTATCCATATAGTGACTGTGAAGATAGAAGTATTATGTTTGCTACACTTGTAAAAAATCTTTTAGGATTAAAAGTTGTTGGGCTAAAATTCTCTGACCATTTAGCTACTGCTGTTAAGTTTAATAGTTATATTGATGGCCATAGTATTAAATATCAAGGTCAAAGATATATTGTATCAGATCCTACTTATATAAATGCAAATGTAGGAATGACTATGCCTAAATATAAAAATGCTAGTTTTAAAGTTGTTCAGTAAGTTAGAAAAAATGTATATTTATAGTATTTATTGGCAATATTATGTTAGAATGTGATAAATATAATTTAAAAATAAAAGGGATATCATGGGAATAGTAGATAATATTTTAGATCAAATTAAAAATAACAAATGTGAAACTGATAATGTATTTTATCAAGCACTAGAAGAGGTATTGGATAGTTTAAAACCAGTTTTAGCTAGTGATACAAGATATGCAAGACATGCTATTTTGGAAAGATTAATAGTGCCTGATAGAATAGTAAAATTCAAAGTTGTATGGATGGATGATAATCAAAATATCCAAGTAAATACAGGATATAGGGTGCAGTTTAACAATGCACTAGGTCCATATAAAGGTGGTCTTAGATTTCATCCAAGTGTCAATGAAGGTATATTGAAATTTTTGGGATTTGAACAGATTTTTAAAAATTCACTTACAGGCTTACCAATAGGTGGAGGAAAAGGTGGAAGTGATTTTAATCCAAAAGGTAAATCTGATTTTGAGATTATGAAATTTTGTAGTGCTTTTATGACAGAGCTTCATAAATATATAGGTCCAAGGATTGATGTTCCAGCTGGAGATATTGGTGTTGGTGCTAGAGAGATTGGATATTTATTTGGTGAATATAAAAAAATTACTTCATCTTATGAGGGTGTCTTAACAGGAAAACCTTTTATGTTTGGTGGAAGTTTGATGCGACCAGAAGCTACAGGATATGGTGTGGTATTTTTTACAGATGAGATGTTAAAATATGCAGGTAAAAAACTAGAAGATAAAATATGTTGTGTAAGTGGTAGTGGTAATGTTGCTATTCATACAATAGAAAAACTTTACCATATGAAAGCAAAACCTGTAACTTGTAGTGATAGTAAAGGGGCTATTTATGATGCTAGGGGAATCGATCTTGATTATCTAAAAGAGTTAAAATTGGTTCAAAGAGGATCTCTTGAAGAGTATGCCAAAACTCATAGTGATGCTATATATACAAAAGTTGAAGATTATCCAACAAATGGACATGAAGTTTGGCAGATACCTTGTGATTATGCTTTTCCATGTGCTACACAAAATGAATTAACCCTTGTAGATGCTCAACATCTAGTAGAAAATGGTGTAGTAGCAGTTACTGAAGGGGCTAATATGCCATCTACTCCAGAAGCTATAGAGTATCTACAAAAAAATAATATCTTATTTGCTCCAGCAAAAGCAGCTAATGCTGGTGGAGTTGCTGTAAGTGAATTTGAGATGAGTCAAAATGCTTCTATGTCAAAATGGACATTTGAAAAAGTTGAAGAAAGACTTGAATTAACAATGAGAGCAATTTTTAAAAGAGTGCATCTAACTGCATCTGATTATGGATATGATGGTAACTATATTCATGGAGCAAATATCGCAGGATTTAAAAAAGTAGCAGATGCTATGATAACAGAGGGTATTTAATCCCTTTGTTATTTGATTTTTTGCATATAGGTTCGTATATTGCTATTATCGGTTGATTCGATAAATATATCATATTGTGTTTGGTTGTTATCTAATGCTTTAGAATAGATATTAAGTTTAAATCTATTATCATTAAGATCTAAATTTAATATAATTCGCTCATTGTTATCGTTATTGTCAACTTGATTTATGACTTCTTCAAGAGATTTAACTCTTGATGGAGTTAAAAATGCAA
>CAJXII010000121.1 GCA_913054415.1 uncultured Arcobacter sp. | reverse complement strand
TTTAGATAAAGTTCCAAAAATAAGAATATTAAAGGAAGATTTATGAAGATTAAAATATTATTATTTACTTTATTAATAGTAAATTTATATGCAAATAAAACAGAAGGGCGAAATGTATATTTAGTAAATTGTGCTGCTTGTCATAGCACAACAATGCAAGGTGGTATGGGAAAAGATTTTAATCTTGTATCTTATACAAGAACCAAAAAAGATATTATGCACTATGCATCTGATCCTCAAACATATTTTAAAAAATTTGGTTATACAGCAAATGCTATGCCAACTCTACCACTTACTCAACAAGAGGTTGAAGATGTAGCTGATTATATATCAAGTTTACAACCTTTTAAAAAATGGATGGTAAAAAAATAAAAATTTTAACCAATATCAACGAAATCATATCTTGATTATGTTATCATCCTTTTTTAAATTATATAGGAAAAGTGATGAAACATATATATAAATTAATTTTTATGGCACTATTAGTAAATAGTATCAGTGCGAAATCGTTAAATACAGGGGATAATGTATTTCGTGCATATTGTTGGGGATGTCACCATCAAACTGCACAAGCATTTGGACCTAGTTTTAAACAAATTGCAAACACACGGACAAAAGAGCAGATTATGACACATATAGGATCTCCCAAATCAGATTATAGATCTTTAGGTTACAAAAGAAGTGTTATGCCATCTTTTGGAACAACTTTATCAAAAAAAGAGTTAGATTTGATTGTAAAATTTATATACTCTTGTAAGGATATGAAATAATGTTTAGACTCTCAAATTTAATAAAATCAACTTTAGAAAACTCAACACAAAGAGAACTAAATGGTAGCATAATGATATGGAATTTTACAAACAGATGTAATCTTTTTTGTCACCATTGTTACTCTAAAGCTGATCCAAACAATAAAGATACACTTACTTTTGAACAAATATGCAACACTATACCTTCTATGATAAAAGCAGGGGTTAAATTTGTAATATTCAGTGGTGGAGAACCACTTATTAGAAAAGATATTTTTGATATAGCTCAAGTGATGAAAGAAGCAGGGATTATCACATATCTATCTACAAATGGTATGTATATCAATGAAAAAAATGCTTCCAAAATAGTAGATACATTTAACTATATAGGTATAAGTATAGATGGGATAGAGCAGATACACAATAGATTTAGAGGAGATGAAAACTCTTACAAAAAAGCTATTGAGGGTATTAAGCATATTCAAAATGCAGGTGGCAATGCTGGTATTAGATTTACACTAACAAAAGAGACACAAGATAGTTTTTATGCAATGTTTGATCTAGTTGAAGAGCTAGGAGCAAACAAACTTTATATTTCACATCTTGTATATTCTGGGAGAGGATTAGATAATCTAAAAATTGACATCACAAAAGAGCAAAGAAGAGAATATGTCAACTATATCATAGATAAAGCATTTGAGTATTACAAAGATGGCAAAGATATAGATTTGGTAACTGGGAATATGGAGATGGATGCTATTTTACTTCTTCAAAGATTCCAAAAAGAGTATCCACAATATGTAGATAGTTTGACACAAAAACTTAAACATTGGGGCGGTAATAGTGCTGGTAACCGTTTAGGTAATATGGATTGGCTAGGAAATGTTAAGCCTGATCCATTTTTTCCACAATATATAGGAAATTATCTACAAACATCATTTGAAGATGTATGGGCTGGTAAATCTAGCGATATAGTTGAAAAATTAAGACAAACACCTAGAGAGCTAGGTGGTAGATGTGCAAAATGCCAGTATATAGATATATGTAATGGTGGAAGCAGAAGTAGAGCAAATGCAATTTATGGAGATCTTTGGGCGCAAGATCCAAGTTGTTACCTTACTAATCAAGAAATAGGAGTTTAAAATGAAAAAAATAGTATTATTAATCTTAATATTTAGCATATCATTATTTGGATATGAGAAATTTTTTGTAGTTGAGAGAGAGAGTCAATCTGTAGCTGTTATAGAAGATGGTGTAAAACAAACAAGTATGTTACATATGCATAATATGAACCATGGTGTTATAAAATTCAAAGATAACGATGGTTACTTAATCAGTCGTGATGGTTATGTTGTAAAATTTGATCCAATTACATTAAAAAAAGAGACAGAGTATAAAACAAGTAAAAGTGCAATAGGATTTGTAATAGGTAAAAACTATGTAGCCGTTGCAAATTATGATGACAAAAGTGTAGATATTTTAACAAGAGATCTAAAACCTTTACAAAAAATAAAAACAGGTTCTAAAAATGTAGGTATCAAAATCTATAAAGATTTCTTGATTTTTGCACAAATGGATAATGATAAACTATCTGTATATGCAAATGTTGGTGGTATTTATGGAGATAAAGAAAATGACAAATATCCAAACTTCCAACTATACAAAGAGTTTAAAGATGTAGGTGTTATGCCATTTGATGCTATGATACAAGATAATAAATATATTGTTGGATTTTTTGTATCTAAATTTTTTGGCACAATTGATTTAGATACTATGACTTATAAAAAAGTAAAAATATTTTTAGATGAAAAACGACAAATGGTTCTTAAAGTTCCACATTTTGGATTTTGGAGTATAGGTGGAGATAAAATATTTGTCCCTGCTGTTGGAGATAATAAAGTTTTAGTTTATGATATGAATTTTAAAAATATTGCCAATATTACTGTAGAAGGAACACCTGTATTTACAAGCTTAAGTCCTGATAAAAAATATTTAGCAGTTACATTTAGTGGTAAAAAATTTCCTGTTCTTCAAATCATAGATACAAAAACTTTAAAAATTATCAAACGATTTCAATTTGGAGGAAAAATCCTTCATGTAAGATGGTCAAAAAACAATAGAAGTCTTTATGTAAGTGATAATGATGAAAATATGGTAATAGTAATAAATACAAAACAATGGTATAGAGCAAGAGATATTTTAAATGTAAAAAAACCATCAGGGATATTTATATATGATGTAAAAGGAAAAATGTAATGAGTAGTCCAATAGTATATTTAGTAGGAGCAGGTCCTGGAGATATTGATCTTATGACTGTCAAGTCATTAAGATTGGTTAGAAAAGCACAAGTTATAGTTTATGATAGACTTGCAAATCCAGATATTTTAAAAGAAGCTCCTGCTGATTGTGAATTTATTGATGTTGGAAAAACTGATGGACATCATCCTGTAAAACAAGATAAAATCAATGAAATTTTATATGAAGTATCACAAAAATATACAAATATTGTGAGATTAAAAGGTGGTGATCCTTTTGTTTTTGGAAGAGGTGGAGAGGAAGCTTTATATCTAAAAGATAAAGGTGTAAAATTTGAGATAGTTCCTGGAGTTACTTCTAGTATTAGTGTTCCAGCTTATGCTGGTATTCCTGTTACTCAAAGAGGTGTTGTTACATCTTTTAGAGTTATCACAGGACATGAAGCAAAAGGGAAAACAAAATCATCTATTGAGTGGGAATCATTTAATACAAATGAAACTTTAGTATTTTTAATGGGATTACACAATCTTAAAATGATAGCTTCAAAACTAATAGGTATTGGAAAAAGCAAAGATTATCCAGTAGCGGTAATTAGCAAAGGAACAACTAAAGATCAAAAAGTAGTAGTTGCTACTTTAGAAACTATATATGAAAAAGCTAAAGATTTACCTACACCAGCTTTAATAGTAGTTGGAGAAGTAGTTAATTTACGAGAAAACCTTCAATGGTTTAACTAATTATAATTTATTTACAAGATAAAAAGATCTATTATTATAATCATTTGCATATAATTTAATCTTGGCTTCTTGTGTTTGAGATAAAGCCTTTATCTCTACAACTTTACCAACTTTTATATTGTTGGGAAAAATATTATCCATCCCACTTGTAACAACCTCATCTCCAATATTAATCTTTTGCCATAATGGTATATACTCAACAGTGATATATTGTTTATATTTATCTCCTTTAGTAATACCTGGAACTAAATTTTTACCTATGAAAACAGCATAATTACAGTATTGATTATGATTTAACAAACCTATTAAATGGAAATTATCCATTCTTGCTATACCTGCTACAAAACCATCTTCTGTAAGTAAAGGTAAAATTTTACTACTATTAATATCTAATTTTATATCGTTTTTATCCAAAAAAACTTTTGAAAAATCATTAAAATTAACATAAGATATAACATCTAACTTTTGGATACTATTATTAAGTTTTTTAGATAGATTTTGATCATAAGAATCATAAATAATTTTATATCGTTTATATGTTTTTAACTCTTTATTCAAAGCTTCAATCGTATGCTTTTGATGATAATAATTTGAAAATTTTTCTACAATATTATTTTTTGTAGAGATATAAAATATTT